>JBKPMK010000367.1:0-10438 GCA_046732115.1 Thermoproteota archaeon | reverse complement strand
GTCTTAATGCTGGATCAATTGCATTTGGTCTGTTTGTTGCAGCAATTACAATGACTTTGCCTCTTGCCTCTAAGCCATCCATTAAAGATAATAACTGGGAGACTACTCTTCTCTCCACTTCTCCTGTAACTTCTTCTCTTTTTGGTGCAATAGAGTCAATTTCATCTATGAATATTATAGATGGCGCCTTTTCCTTTGCCTCCTTGAAGATTTCTCTCAGTCTTGCTTCGGATTCACCATAGAATTTGCTCATTATTTCAGGCCCTGAAATACTGATGAAGTGAGCATTGCTCTCATTAGCCACTGCCTTTGCTAACAACGTTTTACCAGTGCCAGGAGGACCATACAGTAATACACCCTTTGGTGCCTCAATACCCAGCTTTTCAAAAATCTCAGGGTGTCTTAATGGAAGTTCAATCATTTCTCGAACTTTTTGGATCTCTTCTTTTAATCCACCAATGTCCTCGTATGTAACCTGTGGTACTCCTCGTAATGTTTCACCTTTTTCAGCAATATGAAATATTGTCTTTTGGGTTACTAGGACTGCATCTGCAGCTGGAGTTACGCCTATTACTTGGAATGTAAGCCTACCACCGAAATAAGGAACCATTACATTGTCTCCCTTAATAAGAGGAACACTCTCAAGAGCATCAGCTAAATATCGTTCATCAATAGGAGGTATTGCCTCCAAAGGAGCAACTATAACTTTCTCAGCTGGAACCGCTTTGATTTTTCTTACAACAACAGTATCGCCTATAGCGACCCCTGCATTATTCCTTACAAGGCCATCTACTCTGATTATTCCCTTGCCTTCGTCCGAAGGATAAAGTGGTAAACACTTGGCAACTGTTCTACGTTTGCCCCTAATCTCGATAACATCGCCTGTGGAAGCACTTAAAGAATCCATGGAATCATAGTCAATTCGAGCAACTCCACGGCCCACATCCCTGGTGTAAGCTTCAAGTACCTTTAAAGACAGAGTATTCTGGCTCACAATGACACCTATGACTTACTTATCTTTATACCTTTATTACCTTTCGCCCATACCGTAGCTAAATATTATCATTAGTGAGAGTATAGTTATAAGCAGCGAATTTTAAAGCATTATCGTATAGCTATATGCCACATGCGTATGATCGATGGATGTATCAGGTATATCAGATCAACATAGAAACAAATGGTAATACATAACATGATTTGATCGTAAAAAGAATGGGTTCTGATGTTGTCTATAGTTATTGCAAGAATTTATTTAATTACTCAAGCTCTAGAAAGCTTTTATCCAGTAGTTATGTTGCATAACTTGCTATCGTCATTAGGCAATGATCAAATTAGCACTAAAATAGCGACATAATATCATTATATCGATTCTGATGTTGGACCCATGTTATTCTAGCATATATGTTACATACTTTTAGCTATCTGTTTGATTAAGATCTAAACCCTTAATATTTAAAATTGCGAATGGATGGTTGCTTGAATCAAGTCTCTGAACAAGGTGGGGATTATGAGAAGATAGACGAAATAAGAGAAGACAATATAGAGGCGGCGAACAAACAGCTCAAATTTAGAAAAAAAATAATGACTGCTGAGGATACAAACTCCAATAAATAGACCTTTAATACAGTATCATAAAGTCAATGGAGAAAATCGCTTAGAGCCAAAAAGCAATCAACATTTAGAGCAATCTGTGTTGAAGGGTTATCTTACGATCAATTGTTTTACCTTACAGTCAATGATTTAACTGTAACAACATTCAACCTATGTCATAATTCTTCAGTGATCTCTTAATTGATTCTACCATAAACTTAAATCACCTATTGTTTGACTTATTGATAGCAAAAATTGGGTAAGCGGACATTAGTACGTAGAAGAGGTAAGGGTGGTAAGCAATTTAGAGCGATCACAGTTGGGAAGATTGCTCCAGCCAAATATCCAAATTTCAAATTAGATGAACACCATTCTGGGAATGTCATCGATATCATACATGAAAGAGGAAGGGATGCTCCATTGGCGAAGGTTCACTTCGACGATGGAACATTCTCATATATTCCAGCTGTTGATGGTACCAGCGTTGGGAGTAAAATAGAAGTGGGAGTTGGGGCTACGGCGACCGCCAGAAATATATTATCATTGGAATCTATTCCAGATGGAACTCCAATCTGCAATATTGAGAAGAACTTTGGCGACGGCGGCAAATTAATTAAATCTGCAGGATCCTCCGCCATTATTTTTGCTCATAGTTTAGAAGGAGTGACAATAAAATTCCCTTCTGGCAGGTTTCTAACGATCAATCCGAAATGTAGGGCCATGATCGGAATAGTTGCAGGTGGAGGTAAAAAAGAAAAACCATTTCTAAAGGCAGGCAATAAAGCAAAATATATGCAGGCACGTGGAAGACTATATCCAACAGTTAGAGGCATTGCACAGGCTGCAGTTTTTCATCCCCATGGTGGAGGAAGACATCAGCATATTGGTCGTCAATCATCAGTCGGTAGGACTACTCCACCTGGACGAAAGGTCGGAAACATCTCTCCAAGAAAAACTGGCCGGGCTCGACTCAAAGAAAGAAGATAAGGTGCAGCATGTACTTCATTTTCCTATTCTGTTTGACCTTAAACTTTAAGAATTATTGAAGCGACATCTTAGATAAAATAAGTATATACTTGTTTACGATTGTATCATTGTTGGCAACGGACATTATTGACATCATAATCGAAAAGATGGAACAGGTAGTCAGTCGTGAACACCAGTTGCCAAGAGTTACTGCTCTTAAGAGATTGCAGTTAGAGGAACAAGGCAATCCTTTCAAAATACTTATCGGAACCATTCTATCTGCACGTACTAGGGACGAAAACACAACAAAAGCCGTCTCGAGCTTATTTCAAAAATACAAGGACGCCAAGGAATTAGCAGATGCTGACATAGATGAAATTAGAGCTATAATACGCAGTGTAGGATTTTACAATGTAAAAGCTATGTCGATAAAAAGGGTCTCGAAGTTGATAGTTGAAAAATTCAACGGAAACGTTCCTCATGATATAGAACATCTTTTACAGTTACCAGGAGTTGGTAGAAAAACCGCTAATTGTGTTTTAGCGTACGGCTTTAATACAGCGGCGATCCCAGTTGATGTCCATGTACATAGGATCTCCAATAGGCTTGGACTTGTAGATACAAGAACTGCTGAACAGACCGAAATCGATCTTAGTTTGGCTATAGATAGGAAACACTGGCTTAAAATAAACCAGACTTTTGTTATGTACGGCCAAAACATTTGCACGCCAATAAAGCCAAAATGCAAACTATGTGATCTAAAAAATATGTGTAAATATTATCAAAGTTTTTATCAATCCTGATTCTAAGACTTGTCTCTCTTCTTGACCACTAAAAATGCAACAACCGTTCCCCCTACTCCCAATAACATACCAAGAGGCAGATAGTAGACTGGCGAATTTGTAAGCTCACCGAATGCCACATCAAATGATATATTTCCTGCGTATGCATTAATTGGTGCTTGTGGATCATCCTTACCATAGACCGCGATCGATCCGAGGTTGAAGCCGTTAACCGATAATCTATCTACAATAATCCTTTTACCGTTAGTAATAGATAGCCCCTGATTATTTGCGTGAGCTATAATTATAGGCTGGTCCCTAGACCACCCATCAGTATTTCGCTCGTAAACTCTAATGTATCCTGCATCATGTGTGTTTATAGCGGCCCAGAATTTTTTTGAGATATCACTGAACATTGCTATTTCAATGAATTTTTCACTGGGAGGAGGTTCCTTTAATAATACAATAGCCTTTGCGTCTTGCCTAACAGCATACGACAGATTATTCTGCATTGTCAGAATCCAATTAGTAATTTTGGGTTTATCGTAGAGATATACTACCGGAGTTTTTCTATCAGTATTTGCTGCTGTAAATGGTAGAACGAATCTCTCAATATTTTTTGTCTTAACTACTTGATATTCATGTTGCAAGGTATCTTGTTGCTGACCTTGAGCAAAGGATAATGTTGGAACAAATGTCACGATGACTATTATCAAAAGAATTGGAGCCTGATTCGTCATAGATGTTCATAAGCAATTAAGTAATATTAGCTATTCTAATCGGCGGAATTAACAATGACTATTGGTCTTTTAAAAAGCATGTCAAGCTTTTACATAAACTTTTAAACCTGTAGTACGTTGGTACTTTACATTAAACCTAGGAAATTTTCTAAAAAAAAAGTACGAGCCGCTAATGAAATTACGGAAGACGACTTAAACTTTTTTATGACCGGTATTAAAAGATACAATGGATATCCAAAGGTCAGAGATTTACAAAAAATACTTGGTCCAAAATTGAACCTAATTAAGATAAACGCAATACTCAGATATTTAGTAAAATCTAAAAGCTTAGAAATAGATCTCGATGGTAATATCATCTGGTTTCGTCATGAAAAAGCTGATTCTCATCTTAGCTTCATGGAAGCAGCTAATATTTCCCCTGAAGTCCTTGAACGTTTTTCAACTGAAGCTAAAGATAATATGGATTCAGGATAATTTCTAGTCTCACTCTTTTTCGCAAAAGCAAGATATACAATTCTTGCTATCCAATCGAGACATCTGGAATTTATGCGTCGTGATCATGTGTTTCTAATACTATCAAGTACTTTTGCATTCAAATTCCAAGATCTTTGCTATAGTTTGTCTGTCTTGAAAAAAGTTTTCATATGTGTAGTATGTGATGACATGACAGTACTGTTTCTTGTTTTTATACACTTCCTTCTCTTAATTGTATTTACGTACAGTTCTTTTGTTTTAGCACTATTGTCAAGATATTATTGTCATTCATTTTTGTGTCTTCGGATATTTCTGTTACGCTTATTTAATTTTAATAATATTAATCCCGCCGCTCCCCAGAGAATTATTGCTACAATATTCTGTTGTATGAACCATGCAACACCTCCCAATGCTGCAAAAATCATACCCAATACACCTATACCTTGTTTATACTTGATCAATATTTTCCGTAAAGCATTCTAGTTGACACCTCTATAATATCGTTGGATATTTCAGGAGTCTTCTCTACAAATGGCTGATGACCTGCATCTTCTATTGTAACACTTGAGTAAATCTATTAGCATACCCTATTGGTATAAGATTGTCCCCGTATAATTAAATATGGAATACAACTGACGCCGCAATTGAAAAACAGTAGCGAATTGCTCGCAAGTCGAAGAATAGAAGGCGACAATCACTGCGAGTATAATTAAATAGACAAAATATGGAGCCCATTTCAAATTGAAACAGCGGCTAAAAGAATGTTCAGAAGATTCATTTGCCAAAGAACGCTTTGACATTTGGCCTGTACAAGTAGTATATGATTACTGCATAAATGATTATCTCAGCCACTGCCCCATATTGTCCACGAGCGATAGAAACAATTCCGGAGATAATTCCTATTCCTGATAATATCAGCGTTATAATCCAGGCCCACCCTTTGCCTTTCCACAGACCATAGGCCATCACAATACTTGCTATACCAATTACTATGAGAACAATACCAACGCCGACTATCAAAAGTGGAATACCTACCGCTATTCCGATTATACCGACAATTAGATTGAGGATCGCTATTATTGTGACGCCCAATGGTCTAGTTTCCATCAAATGACCTTCTTTAACATAACAATCGTATGTACTTGCAATATAATATGGTTAGACAATTTGTTTACATCATTAATTAAATAAAGTTGACTTATTGTTAGATGGTAGTTTACGCCTACTATTTGTTTCCTCTTTTTTTGCTGTTTTGCTTATCATGGGGATAAGTCTTTTGGACCCCTAAACATATTCTCAAATGTGATACCTGGCATCTCATTTGATTAATCCATCTTGCGGTCATGGGAACGACTATGGGATCGGTATGCTTCTCAAGTATCTAATGTACGTCTCAACGGTATTTTATTATGATGGATCATCAAAGGTCATCTTAGAACTTATTGAATCTCAAGATCTGGTTGGTGATATATTAATAAGACAAAAGCGAAGTATCGTCCATAAGGCTACTGATCGGTTTGATAATTTTGGCTATTATTGTAGGTGCAGGATTTTGGATTTATGGAAGGATAAAGGGCAGATAGTAGTTTTCGTGAGTTTATAAATGGGATGTCACTAGGTAAATTCCAAAGTGACATGGGATATGCTTGCCAACAGAGATAAGGCTGATGATAATTATTTTCTTTAGATAGTTGTATAAGATAATTATATTTCCGCTGATGATAACAAGTATTAACCCCACCCGGCTATGTTTTTTCTGCGACTATGTTTACAGGTTTTATCCTCACCAGCAATTCTCCTTCTGCACTGTTCCTAGTGCCATAGGATTCCGCATTGTCTTTTCCCATATATCGTTCTGCTATTTTTGTAGCCCATTTAAGAAGTTCGTTCCGGTTAAATTGTTGTATTTCAGCAACACCATATACCGTCACAAAAGAGAACGGTGGTGTCTGATCATCGATGCAAATGCTTACCCTATTGTTGAGACGAATATTTCTTGCTTTCACTGACGTACTACCAGTCATAAAGATGATATCGACACCATCGTCGTAATCGATATCACCTAGTATAAACCAAATCGGAACAACATGTGGGCTTCCATCTTTCTTAACTGTTGCGAGTTTTCCTGTTAACGTACCTTGTAGAAGGAATTTCCTGATTTCTTTTGTGGACATATTGGCCATTATTATTAGGAATAATCTCATGTTGAGATATAAGGTACAGGTACTATAGTATACATACAGGATACACTTATGACTGCTACCTATAATAGTTGATAGTCTATGAGTAAGTGATTCGAGAATTTAATGTCAAGTTTCAAGCAAAAAGTGAGTCTGACCAGAGTGAATTTTACAAGGACAAGACAGAATTAAAGCAAGACAACCAACTGTTGTGTTGTTGAAGTGTCGGCAATATTTGATGCCGATTAGTATAGTACAAAGACCTTTTATAGAAATTCGATTTGTAATTTACGAATGAGTCTATTGATTCGGCCATAGAAGACAATGATGCAAAGCGTTGCGGCAAAGTTGGATATGAGGCCCACATGACTATTTCTTCTAAACATGGCTATCCTTCTGAGCAGCCTTCCGAAATCAAGGCAAATGGAACGTCAAGTGAAAGACCAAGGCGTAGCCATTATGATAAAAAGAGGAGGTGTCATTACAGGCTATGCGGCTGGTATAGGAATACTTGGCCACGCAGTTAAAGTCAAATGAGGAGCTAAAGACACTGATTGCTAATGTATCTACAATTGTTGGACCTGGTTTCTTTGCACCTGCTCGAAACCAACGAAATAATTAAGTGGCTGTTTGAAAGTGGATTTCATATTGGCGATTTTATGACCATCGGCCCATACCAAGAATCGCAGATTCCCTTTCTGCCATCATTGGTGTACTAGACCAGCTATTCTGTCTATCTGTTTCCATCTATCAAAGCGATTTGTTTCTCTATCTCTTCAATGTGCTCTCTTTCAAAGTCACCAGTACCTTCTAACTCCATCCGCACATTTGCTCTAACCATATCACTAATATATTCATCCAGTGATTTGAATCCAAGCTTCTCTGAAATAACCATGGCAGCAGTATTAAAATTCCGCGATAATCTCAAAACAACCGGAATTTCAATATCTTGGTTTTCATATTCTTGATCATTCCAATACCATTCTTGCTGCTTTTGCATTCGTCAAATAGTTATTACTTTATTATATAAAAATCTTTCATGCAATTTGATAAGGAATATTCAATACACTCTAATAAAACTGATGATCTCTGTCTTGTTTCTTCTTCTATATACATGTGGGTAAGGTTTAGTTGTTTTATTCATTTGTAAAGTTTGAAAGGAGTAATATTATTAAGTCCGGCTAATATTATGCAATGATAATAGCTAATCATGCAGAATTGGGACGATGAACTCCAGAATATCATGGAAAGAAAAATGAACGATTTAGTTAAGCGTAATATTGGTACTAACAGCAGTGCTGGCAATAGTCAAGAAAATAAAAATAGAGTGGTAGTTGCTACTCCAATTACATTGACTGACACTAACTTCACAGATGCTTTAAATAAATATCCACTTTTAGTAGTAGATTTCTGGGCAGCTTGGTGCGGACCTTGTAGAATGATGTCTCCAGTAATAGAGCAACTTGCGACGGAACTTGCCGGAAAAGTGGTTTTTGGAAAATTGAATATAGATGATAATTCCGTAACTGCGAACAGCTTTGGAATACAGAGTATACCTACGATAGCTATCTTCAAGAATGGCAGGAATATAGATGGCTTTGTAGGGGTTACTTCAAAGTCGCAAATGCAGAGTAGAATTCTGTCTCACGTCAGCTAATAACAAATTTGACTGTTAGCTAGTAAACATGATTAAATCTGTTTGGAATTGAACTATGAGATTCATGTAGATATTACAGTTCTGAACCCTGGCAGCGTGTAGTTAATATTATTGTTTAAAAGCACTTTACCCATCCATCCAGAAGCACTTGGATAAAATGAACCTTGTTTGGCCAAGACATAAATTTTTTATTGCCAATTTAGTAGATATAGACCATTGGGTTCCGAGTATGTCGTGATAGGTCCAAGACCATGGGAAGCTAAGATACTGGTAGGTGACAAAGATGGTGAAGAAATAGCCCAGATAAAGAAAGGAGAGGACCAGAAAAGCTTCAAACTAATTAGAAAGAAGGACGGTCATGAATGGACCCTTACTAAGAAGGTTCATGGCGAATTTCGCCCTTTTTCAATCTCTGTGCTGGATCAAAATAAAAATAATGGCCATATTATCAGTAAAGACGTCTTAACTGTGAGGGAACATCTCTTCAAGTACAAGGACAAGTTCTATATGCTTACAAATCATCCTGAAGGAAAACATTGGAATGAATACCTTAGTGGTATTAGGTATATATCTAGACTAGACAATTTTCCATATTCGGATTTGTCAGATCTAGATCATCACATAAAGCATAAGCTAAGGAGATATAGAGGAGTGGCCGTAGGAGAAGTATCAGGTTTAGGAATAGATGGTCATCACGTCAAAGTGGAGGAAGAATTAGAAGATATTGGCTTGTTAATAGCCGCTAGTTCATATCTTATATATTCCACGGCATAAGCATTATAATAATAAGAATGATATATTGTAAATGATTTGTCCTTTATATTAAAAGAACTAATATAAGTAATATGTAGTTAGAATATTGCCTAGATGAAGATCGATCCTAACCGTGTTGGATCGAATCAGATCCTGAAGAAAGAAAATCCTTCAAATCAGATGTATATATGCAGTAAATGCAATTCGAGAGCATATACATTAGATTATTCACGTAGACAAGACAAGCCTACCAAGCTATTGCCTGCTAGTATTAGAATGCGGTTTATAAGAATGCCATCAATTCGTATCAGGTACAATTCAACATTAAGTAAAGCTCTCATAAATGCTCTACCCTAACATGCAGTTATTATTCTCCTGAAGTGTAGGGCATATAGCAGACTTGAACATATTTACCTGATCGGGGTTTTCAAACACTGATAGTACGTTTTAGAGATTTTCTTTTGTTAAACTAAGATAATTAACTCCCTTGATTATTTATCGCTTTTGTCGGTTTTTATCTTGTAGCTAACAAATGTTACTGGATATTCTTGCGCCAAAATAGGTCTATAAGAACCACGAGTATGATAACGTTTGCTAGTTGTCATGGTCTTTACATTTTGTCTTTGCTTATCCATATCCTCGACTTTGTAATGACATGAATAACAATAGTGGCATTGAATACAAATATGCGTAGTCCTTTTGTTACAGTCAATACATTGACTATATGACGGTTTGATATAGGATGTAATATATTCATGCATACTTGCCATTATTCTAGTTTAACAAATTTGGTAGATAAATCCTAGAGTGTATTACAGGGAGGGGGTTTACTTAAACCATTCTTATCACGATGACAATAACTATAACTGACGTAAAAAAATCAACGTAAATAATCTAGAAAATTGTATTGTAGTATTAATTACGAACATAGTCGTCAGGATCAGGTTACCATTGACAGACAAGAATTGAAAATTCTTCACATACACGATGCTGACGAAATCTTACAGTGGATCTGCCCATGTTACATCTTCAAGGAAGAAAACCACAAAACAGGATGATTGTTTATAACTGGCAAAACATACCTTGAGCAGGTTTCAGCTATCAGAGCATCAGTGAATTTCAAAGTACGTACTGAAGCAATATGAGGTAATCTAATCATGTCCATAATCCATTGCCCTGCTATAGGAAGTACATTAAAGCCGAGCTAATTTTATGAAACTGGAAGTTTAAATGTAAAGGTGGCACCATTGACACTACTATTATTTTCAGCCCATATTTTGCCGCCATGAGCTTCAA
>JBKPMK010000366.1:0-1517 GCA_046732115.1 Thermoproteota archaeon | reverse complement strand
TTTGCAACTTCTGCTAGTCGAACCGCTACCCAAGCTGCATTTGTTGCACTTTCTGTATTTTTTCTCGGCATTGCGTTGGTTCTGTTTGGACTTAGGCTGACCACTAGGGCAGCAAAGCTAGTAGGCAGTTATTTTAATTTGATGATGTGGGCATTAACATTACCAGTTCTTGCCCTGGTAGCAGTTTATCAGGTAGGGATATTAACAGGAAATCCAATAGCAATTTACAAGCAAGATGAACCATTTTTCTTTATATCGCTTCTTCTCCTAATCCCCATCGGCATTGTTTTATTCCTATTGGTCTTTCAAAAGAGGATCATCGCCCATTTGAATGCCAGTACATCATCCCAACACGAAAAAACTGGTAGATGAAAACTTGGAAGTGAAAATAATGACAAAACCTGAGTGCCAGTGTCGATTGCTTTTTGATGCAAGCCTTCAGTACACACACCACGATAAATCTCTTATGTGTATGCATCTCCATAGCAATAGGTCTGTCTGATAGCGGATAAATAACAGCTAGAAGTAATAGGGTACTATACAAGATCTTTTAACATTCGAAACAAAACCATGATCAGATAATCGCCTTAGATCTTCCAGTGTTAATGTATGCTCAATTCTATAATAAGTACCATGATTATCTTTATTTTTTCTGTATCTAATCCTCCTTTTGTACGATGACATCCAACATCATGTGGATTAGCACGTAATATTTATGACGCAAAAAATTAAACTTTGAGCACGAAAATTAAAGCTGAACAGGGGGCTTGTCAAACAGAAATAGTACGCCAATTGCAAGTATCAAAGGCTCCGATCAGTATACTTAGCGCTTAATTAACTTGATCTATATTTCTTACATTCACCACAACGAAGAAAGAAGACACCACTGTTATCAAAAGGTGACGAAATTAATAACTACTCAGCTCCTACTTATTTGATTCAGGCTTTGTTTTGTCTTCTACTAGCTTGAATTTTGATAGCTGCTTGTACGCTAGAAATACTATAATTGCGATTATTACGAAGTCAATTATATTTGAAATCAAATCACCCACCATGAATTTTGATTTGCCTATAGTAAACGACACGGCATTTAGATCTCCTGCTGGTATGAATAGTCCTACAAATGGATTTATAATATCATTGACAAAAGCAGTAACAAGTTTAGAAGCTGCTTGGCCTATTACAAATGCGATGGCTAACCCAATAATTCCAAATGTTTTAAGAAAGTCAAAGAACTCTTGTGCCAATGACTGGAAACTAGTTTCTATGATACATTACTATAGTCGTTTTATATAATCATTTTACTGGATCTTGTATCGGTAAGCAAGTTTGACTGATAAGCAAAATAGTAATAAAGTATGGAAATGGAACACTTGCGTAAAATTCTGCATAGGGAAGCAGTCGAATTGCATATAACCATGTTGTGTGTTACAATAAATATCTAAATTGCGACGCGGCTATAGCATATTAATAGCGGGAGGAATTCTTCTAGTTATAAGCGCCGGTATAATATTGCC
>JBKPMK010000365.1:0-1438 GCA_046732115.1 Thermoproteota archaeon | reverse complement strand
CGGCACACTGGACCCAGGTGCCACAGGTCTTTTGCCAATTGGGCTTGGGGAGGGAACGAAAGCCATTTCGGTCTTGCTCCTTGGACCAAAAGAGTATTATGCACTTGCTCGAATGCATGCAACTGTTGCCGAAAATAAACTTAAGTCAGTAATTGCACAGTTCACAGGAGATATATATCAAAGACCACCACAGCGCTCATCTGTAAGACGAGCTACACGTATAAGAAGGATATACCGTTTTGAAATGGTTGACCAATATGATAGACTAATACTGCTGCAAGTCTTATGTCAATCGGGTACTTATATTCGAAAAATAATTTATGACATCGGTGAAGTGTTAGGCCCAGGAGCAACTATGGTCGAGCTGCGAAGAACACAAGTGAGCAATTTTCTCGAAAAACATATTGGTTTTGTAAAGTTGCATGACTTGGCCGATGCATTTGAAATGTATAAACAAAGAAACGATGACGACACTAAATTGCGGAGATTAATAAAGCCGATTGAACATTGTCTTGAAGGAATACGAGCCGCTGTTATACGTGATACTGCAGTCGATGCATTATGTCATGGCGCGCAATTAGCCGTTCCTGGAGTAGTCGCACTTCCAAAAGACCTGAAGAAAAATGAGCTTGTCGGAATATATACGCTTAAAGGTGAAGTAGTTGGACTCGCAGAAGCATTGATGACAAAAGAAGAAATTGAAGATAACACAAAAGGCGTAGCTTTTAGCATGAAGAGAATAATAATGAAACCAGAGACCTATCCAAAGGCATGGCGTACATCACCAGGTGCTTCACAACCTTCGTCGTCTTCTACACTATCGCCAACATCTTCTGCGGAAAGCAATACATCAATATCATCATCATCAACGACAACAACTTCTCCGCCAACCGCGGCAAAGTCATCGTCGTAAAGTATGCTAGGTTGTGCTCTAGCACAAACTGATTGAATTATCCGATATTTGATAACATATCAAAAACACACTAATTAGATAACCAAATATCTTATATGACGGTCAATTTCTGACTTGACCTGACCCGCAGTGAGCAGCTAATGAATAAATAAAATATAGTTAACTAGAGAGATTCACCTAAACCAGGTGTCGCTCTATCTAGTCTTGCCACATTCTTGGCTAGGTTGTCCATTGTTCCTGGAATGTGACAGGTGCACATGCAGTCGTCACAATCTACATGATTTTTATTATTACAACTTTCTGAAAATCCCTGCTTGCTCATAACAATGTCTCTAGTATTATACCCTATTTCTGTCTTTGTCTTTTGTTACCATACAATACCACTAGATGGAGGTAGAATTTTCTGAAAAATGAAATATAATGTTATTATTCATGACGGGAGCGAATAATAATTCAGCATAAAAATTCCAATAAAACGAATATGATTTGGTTACCCACCATTTAAATCATATTACTTGCATTCTA
>JBKPMK010000364.1:0-8473 GCA_046732115.1 Thermoproteota archaeon | reverse complement strand
TAATACCTAATACCAGCGTCAAAAGAAATACTCCTACTGCAGGGTATGCAAATACCGTAAAAGATACTGCCAAAGACAAAATACCTACACCTACAAGAAAACCCTTTGACCATTTTGAAATATTCTTATCCGATATGCCATGAATGATTCTCGCTATTCCTATGAAAAGCAGGCCAAGAGCTAGCAAAGTAACTAACACACCTGTTGTAAATACAGGAAATGCTAAAACTGTAATTCCTAATAGAGCAGCTAAAGCACCTAGACCAATATTTCCAAATCTAGACGACTTTGGTTGTTGTGCTGATGGTGTAAAGCCTGTAACTAACCTCTCAATTCCTACAACAAGTAATGTAACAGAAAGCAAGAAAGTTATAGTTGCAATACCAACCCTGGGACTTGCGATAACTGCAAGCGATAATGCTATGGCAATAGCTCCAAGTACAATTTGTGCGATTCGTATACCTCTAGGAGATTTCATTATGGTTTCAGTTTTCAAAATTATTCATATGCAAAAATTAGTGCAGCTCCTTGATTATTAATATCATGTATATAAATATATATAATCATTGCAATATAAACTCTTGTAATATTTCGCATCAAGCCTCCTTAACCTAGGATTGTACATAATTTTATTAGATATCCTTATCTCTAATTCTTATTGAAAATCCATCATCAGCAGCACCATTTAGAGCTTACACTACCTTCACCGTGTAGGCTGTGAAAGCAGTGAAGGCTCTAGAGAGTGCGTATTATACTACTTGGAGCCACCATTGAAATGCTTTAATACGTATTTGCAAATGATGTTATGATGAGACTATCTTGTAGAGAGTCTGGATTAGAGTGCGACTATGTTGCAGAAGGAAAAACACAAGATGAAGTATTAAAGAATATTTCTGAGCATGCTGTCAATTTTCATAATATGAGAGTAGAAGACATATATGAAAAAAATATTTCTGCGGCGTTCTTATGCCAAGCTATGGGTATAACTACACCTGCAGATAATAAGTAATATTCTAACATTATATGATATTTAATGGGACAATGGTAGCTATAATCTCATAGCATGCGCATCTTGTAGCCTTCACTACCTTCACTGCCTACACCTTAACAGGCTAAAAGCGTGAAAAGAAATAGGTACGTTATTCTTCAATGATAAACCCGCATGCTCTATAGCCTTCACTCCTTTCACTACCTTCACTTTTATGTTCTAGTGTATTGTTATATACGTTCTTGTTGTGTTTAGTGTAGGCATCGGGGCGTAGTGTTCATGTCTTTAGATTTGTCTTGCTGATACATCTTTTCCAGTTCCTTGATTTTCTCTTCATCAAATATCAGCACAATACCATTGTTCCTTCTTTCCTTATCAACCCCAAATATATCTACAATTATTTGCGAAAGTGAATTCCTATGTATAGTACCATATTCCTTGGTTTGAAACTCATTTGGATTTTGAGAGTTTAACCTTCCTGGAATAGTATCAATTGCTTCATTCCATATTAGTCCTAGAGGTAGTATCAATGTTTTATTTTTGTTGACCAATTTTAAAATCATAGGCTGGAGTGCAGATTCTATTCTCTTTTGACTTCCATTAACTTTTCTTTCTGCAAGGAATTTCTGCATAGCATCTTTGATTTTACCGAAAGTTTTAGTATCGTGGAATATTCGCAGAAATGGGCCTCCAAGCTCATTATCTCTATTTCTTAATCCTGTGTCGATATCAGGTATATAGTCCCTGCTGTGGATCAATCTATAACATACCATCAATCTTCTAAAGTTCATCAACTCCTGGTACAGCTTTTGTTTGTCAGGGGTCACCAGCTGGGTTCATGTTAACTTCCTTTATCGAATGAAGGTTATAGTTAGTGGAAGGCTTACAATGAAATGTGAGAGTACGTTTGAAAAATGTATATATGTTATATATTATTTAAAGAGCGTTGGGTTCTCGAATTTTCGGCTATTGTAAATAGGTGTTCAGAAATGGCTGATCTTTATGCTTCAGCCCGATGGAGGACACTCATCCAGAAAATCTAAGGCTCCATTATCTATAGTAGCTGAATTTACTCTTATCTTCTCACCATTTTTTATTATAACATATGTATTTTCTTCTTTGTTTAACAATTCTTTCATCTGAACAAAGTCATGTCTAGGACCACCGCTTAGTCCAATCCGTTTAATTCGACCTTCTGCGTTTCGTTCTTTACATGATATTATAAATTCCATACCTACAATTGACTCTGCTACTTGCAGATAATTGTTTTCCCTGGATAAACTAGATTAATAGATCAGACACCTAAGTGAGGCCTTGTACATAATAATGGCCACAACGTCATGTTTTAGTGTCTGTCTATTTGATCTCTTCGCGCAAATTATCCAGACAGACAGCCTGCAGTAGATCACGGACCTCAGCAAGTGCCACCTTGCAAACAGGGTAGCCCAAAACAACGCTAACCCCAATTTTTATCAAAATGTTACATCCCCCAGAATCGGGAGATCTGAGGCACAACACATTTCTTTAATTCAATTATTTTGTTATATGTTATTATATCGTCAATTAGCTGCACGGTGGAATTTCAAATATTGAAATAAAAATACCATCTTTGAAGTTCGAATACGTTACTATGTTTCAACTAGGCATTCCACTTCCAAATATAGATCCGCCAGAGATGACATTATCTATAAACCGAGCCAGTGACGGAAACAAGTAAAGAAATTATACATACATCAATATTATAACTAAACACCAAAGGGCTGTCAGATGGAATTTGGAAAAGAACTACACCGAGTATTTGACTTATAGGCGTGTATTGAGTCAATGATCAATGACAGAAGATGGCAGATCTAGCTCTAGTCGCCCTTGGGTGGTTTTTCGCTGCGTGGTTTGTGGTTGCTGCAGGTTGGACAGCAGTATATATCCTACGTTCGCTGCGGTCAATTCTACATTCAAGTTCTTTCCATTTCTACCGACAGGATCAGAATATACAGTATGATCAAACAGCCTAAATATCAAATGCTACTTCTTGAACTTCACTTTTGGTTCTGTGTATATAGTTTTTTGAAAATGACAAGCGACTCAAAGATATTGTTATCAAAAATACATTCTTCACATACTGAGATATTTTTTGACCCTGTCGGTTTTTGACATAACAGGCACAGGTTACCTTTTCCTTTATCTGTTATTAGGACTTCCCTTGTTCTGCTATCAGTAGTCTTCATACCTCAGCATGTATACAATGTACTTAAGATAGTATATAATGCCATGAAGAAGTTTTCTTTATAATTATATTTTTTTTGCATCTATATAGTATCAGAAAATAATACATTTTAGTAAAATTTATCAGCGTACAACTAAAATTATATATTTAGAAATAGATATGCTCCTGGATGAGAAAGTGGAATTCAAATGGATGACCCATATATGCAGAATTAATGCTTACTTAACTCCTCTTTTATCTTCATCAACTCTTTATAGTGATGGAATATAATCGACATAAAAATTGGATGTATTCTTATAGGCCTGGCTGAATAAGAAGAGGCTGAATTATACAAATGAGCAATATCAAACATATGGTCAAATGCTTTTTTATCTGATTTATTCAGAGCTTGACGAAATCCCTTCCATTCTTTTCGTTCTTCTACGCTGGCCATTCTATACGATGGAATTGTTCTACCCACATACTAGTTGTCGCCTCATAAGCTAATAAATTACCTCGGGCTCGTCCAATGGAATAATTGATAGGCCGTAGTAGGAAGAAGAAATATGTTTCGGTTGGAAAACGCCTATACATAAGCAAGTTTCTGGGGGAGTTATATTCAATGCTTGGCGTTGGTGTTGTGTTGTGCCTTGGTAGCTCAGCCTAGTAGAGTGTTGCCTTAATCCATAATAATAGCTAAAAGAAACTGTGAGTATACTACAATATGGCTACTGATACCTTCCCCGCATTATTAATGGTTAAATGGAAATATACAATTGTCTCATGCTTACCAACGAAAAATAAAGAGCGATATCAAGAAGAAGATTCGAATCCTGCAAGAACTTGAACTGCCCTTGCTTATAGAAAAAGAATTTATCCCCTTGCTGACGCAGTACTAATAACTGAGCGTATGGTTCGTACAGGGCAGTTATGAGAGCCGCAAGGCAGCACTAGCAAAAAGGTAAGTTGTATAGATTTGCTGCTTCTTTTATGGGAACTTTAAGTGCCAATAGTTCATTTATGTTAATACCCAACTAGCCTAGAAGATCATTACCTTTAGACTTATGATGTTGAGAAAGTGTATTGTCTGGAGACTGTGTTGTTCCTTGATCTGTAGATGGTTGTTCTAAAACTCCACCACCCTTTGGAAACGCTGTGCCACCATGTTTTTTAGGTGTTGGTGGTTGCTCCAGAACTCCACCGCCTTGTGGAATGTTTGCTTGACCCGTTGTTGGTGGTTTCCTCTCAACCGTACAGTTCACGTAATCTCCTGTATTTGTATCGATATCACATGACTCGCAATTCTCTTTCCCCGTTTGATCTTTATAGCAACAAAATGCCGCCAAGTTTTTTGGAGAGTTGTAACATTCACACTTTTTAGTAGGATCTATAGTGCATATGTCCCTAGGGGATTTTCCTGCCGCAAATGCAGAATAAGGTGATATAGCTACCGAACCACAAATTAATATGATAAATAACGATATAACGACAAAAATCAGATAATTAACCACGTTAGGCAATACTTTCAGCACTATTTAAGCCTTCTAAAAAGATTCTGTCACGACTGTAAAAAATCGTCGGATTGTCAAAAAATAGAAGAAGAGGACTCGTGCCTGCAGCAATATCCTGTTCTTTTTCCCTTGATTAAACTAGATTCTGCTTACACTACCTTTTAACGATGAAAGGTAGTGTAAGCTCTAAATGGTGTGCACATGTATGGATCATGAGTGGCACGATTTTCTGATATCTTAATCTTTAACTGTTATCATCCATAGTAACATCATAATTTCTAGAAATAATGAAATAGACAGGGTAACTCGATTAACACACCTTCTAGAGCCTTAGCCTTCACTATGAAGACAGTTAACATGATTCACCGCAAGATTTAGTTTGGTGGCCCAAAATTGCGACAATTGTTAACAATGTCACACATATTTAGGTCTGTTCATAGAAGACAAACGTAGATGCATATTAATAATACAATTGATTGGGATTGTTAGTATCAAGCTTAGCTTCAATAACTGAAGCAGCGGGGGGCTTCCTTCCCGCCACCAAGATGAAACGTAGAACAGTTGTGTAAGATAATATATTCCTCTTCAGTATTTAAATGAACAGTCACTAAAATTATGTCAATCCTACAAGAAGTATATAGTAGGTTTTTCTATCCAGGTCGCTGGGCCCTTTTTTCTAAAGTTGATGAACCAGAATAGTATAAAAGGAGTCAATGGCTTCCTCCCAAATTCGGGGCAGCATATGATTTCTACCATCCAGCTAAACCATTGGATTCATATTTTTTGCATCCATTATAGACTCATCCTATTGTAGGGGCACTGCCGCCACCGGTTTTATAAATAATAGCGGGATCAGTTTACTAGTCTCGCCCAGCTCTCTCAAGTCTTTCTATTACTACGTCATAGTTTTCGCATTTGTCATTTATACTAGCAATAAGAAACTGATCCTCGATAGAGAGCAGTTCATGAAGCTTGTCGTCGGCTTCGTCATAGTCATTTGAGGCACAACTATTACCACTCCAGCCGTAATGACTCAAAAGTAGACCAATGGTACATCTGGAGTTATTCTGGCCGAGATTTCCTCTCCGGAATTTATATTTGTGTTTCTCTTGTTCTATGATCTCAATAACCTTGGCGAATCTGTTCTTGGGCTTGGTTAAGAGTATCTGGGTCATTGATAGTTGATAGGGGACGATGGGCTTTATAGTTTTTATGTGGTGGAAACCAATGGTTGTCAAACACTATCTGATCTATGCATTTTTGTCCTAGGTGTCTCTAATAACAATCTATAATATTCTCGTAATAAATAGACAAGAAATTAAGTAAAGATAGAGATGGGTAGCGGTATAGGAAATATTTTGTGGCAAAAGTACTGGGTGAGCGGTCATAATGACAGTAATTACAAAAATTCAAATCAACATATTACATTTGCTGATGCTTTTATCATACAACACTGCAACAAATAATAAAGATAACGCTCAAAACCTAACAAACGAAATGGACATTAAACGAATCGGCTCAAAGCCTTCCACCAAAGGGTCGGTGGAGTATTTCACTGGGACTGTGCGCATTGATCCTCTGTTCCAAGCAAACGATCCAGCTCGAGCGGTCGGCGCCAGTGTCACATTTGAGCCTGGCTCCCGCACTGCATGGCACACCCATCCGCTAGGACAAACGCTGATCGTCACTACTGGTTGCGGTTTAGTGCAGCGCTGGGATGGCCCTATCGAGGAAATTCATCCTGGAGATGTGGTTTGGTTCCCACCTGGTGAAAAGCATTGGCATGGCGCCACTTCGAGTACAGCTATGACTCATATCGCGATTCAGGAACAGCTCGAGGATAAGACGGTCGACTGGATGGAGAAGGTCAGTGACGAACAATATCACGGCAGGTCATCAGCATAAGCAGTAGGCCGCTGCTACAATTCGTTGCAAAAAATACCCCTCTGTCTCGGCGGCAACCAACTTGCTATTGTATAGCTACCCAAGATTACCAAATTCAATGATCGAATAACATAATTTACGATCTAAGGAGCTATGAGCCCATATTTACATGATGATAAATAAATCACTCTGATGTTTAGTCTAGCCAATTCGCTTATATATCGTCATTTGCATTTCTCCTAGTGAATGTTAGCAGAAGGAGAACCAACTCTAACCAACTATGATTCTCCAAACACCACGAATACTAAAACCATTTTGCCGCTAGTTAGAATATATTTAACTTACTAAGCTAATAGTTATTTCATGATACTGATTTTTGCTATAACATCGTTTAGTTTCGCCATAGAAAATGGTTTTTGGAGAAAAGCATCTATCTTGATATCTGAGAGCAGCTCGTGAAACTCTCTATCGTCAATATCATATGCAGTCATAAATACTACCTTTACTAGTTTATCAATCTGCTTTGCTTTCCTTATTAATTCATAGCCATTCATATGAGGCATTCTGATATCAGACAAGATAAGACCGTAGCCCCCGCTATTTATGCTCAATGATTCTAATGCTTTGTTGGGATCGGTAAAAGCAGATACTCTAAAGCCATTTTCTCTTAGTCCTCGGTGCAGAATTCTAAGTATGTCTATGTTGTCATCAACTATTAGTATTGATGGAAAGTCTGAACTACGATTGTTCTTCCTCAGTATGCTCAGAGTTGGTGACTCCTTGAAATTGGAATTATACTGATGCAATAATCATCATCACACATAGGACATTTAGGAACTGTTTCATTCCTTATTGGGCGCAGACTTAAAGCAGAAGCACACCAGAAACATGACTTACATATTAGAAAATATATTCGCTTTTGCTTTTTGTGTCCATGTTTATTTTCAGTGACTGGATCTTGTGTGGTTTGGCTATAAGTTAGTAACATTATTGTGCTGCGAAGGTATTTTCGTATATACATATTGCTGATCACTGTTAAGGACGCTAAGACAATGGTTGACTTGAGAATATATAGCATGAATTTCTATCGTTTGGTACATGTGTAAGTAGAAGCCAAACAGTGTTAAGCATAAACATTACCATAAAAATGTAAAAATTCGGTATTCTTTCACATAGAATATAAATACTACACGAATAATAGTTCGAATACGACGAGGACAACAACAACGAATAATCCAACGTATATCACGGATACTACACGCAGCAAGATTAGCACAATAACAAGAAACCACCGACACGAATCTGCTTTAATAACTGCAGCTCATATTATGATCTCTCTATCTCATGAGGGCAAAAGTATTAAGCAAATAGCAAGTGAGGATTTTGATAATAATTTAGAATTAGTAACTGTGTGGACTGATTACATGATTGCGCTAAATTGGATGCACAACAGTAACAATAATGATGCCGACAGGCCAGATAGGTTGATCGCAACACACCAGGGAAAGAAATGGATAGAAAAAGTAATGAGCCCATATCTACATGATGATATGTAGATCAATTTCCGATCCATCAAATCATGTAGTAGATATACAATTGGATTATATACTATTATTTACCAACGATATATCGAATGTTAAAACAAGAATCATCATTAACCAATTATAATTCCCTTGATAAAAGACATGATCAGTCTTCACCGATATTCATTTTATGTGACTTATGCTATTGGTGTGCGACTTATTTTGACAAGACTAGGATACCAGAAGATAATCTGTGTCCTATGTGTGGTGCGAATAATAACGAACTGACTAGTTTTCCTATCGCATCAAATGAATCATTCAGAGTTAACTATAACAAGAAACGTGGGATAGAATTTGAATTCAA
>JBKPMK010000363.1:0-3222 GCA_046732115.1 Thermoproteota archaeon | reverse complement strand
TTGTATGACACCATACAAGACATTCGAAATCGTCTAGCAAATGACAATGGACTAGACGGTAGTGTAAAGGTGTACTACAAACCTAAAGACATCATCGTAGAAGCGGATAAAGGAAGGATAACGCAGGTTGTTTCTAACCTCATTAACAATGCTGTTAAATTTACAGAAGAAGGAGTTATTTCCGTTAGTGCAGAAAGAAAAGGCGATCAGATAATAGTCAGCATAAGGGATACTGGTCAAGGTATTGCCTCAGAGATATCACCTCGACTATTTTCAAAATTCGCCACTAAGTCAGAAACTGGTACTGGTTTGGGATTATTTATTTCAAAAAGTATCGTAGAAGCTCATGGCGGTAGAATATGGGCTGAGAATAACAGCGATGGTAAAGGCGCCACTTTTAGTTTTAGCATACCTTTAGTAATGGAAGTATAGATTGGATTTAATATTTCTAGACCTTGGAAAATAGAACTGACCTTCAAAGATTCGAATATTTGCATTAACATATCCAACTGTGCTGGACTCTTCTCATTCAACTTCCTCCTCGTACTCATCAGAGCAACAGAGATTGCCTATGACTGGTACTATTGACCAAATTGGTGCTAACATTACTAAATTTAAAGCGATGGGAATAGAGCATATAATATTCGGACACGCTTTTTCTCCAATAGGCAAGGATATGAAGAAGATGGTAGAGATAACAACACAGCTTGCTAGATTTGCTAAATAGAAAAAGCGAAGCGATGTTTTCAGTAAAGCGGAACCACTATTTTTTGACGTTTCTCAATATCCTTAAGATGGAAGGACTAGCAGATATTCAGACCAAGCTAAAAGATCTAGAGGATTAAATCAAGCATTAAGAAATCGTGACAAAATGAAAGATGATGCTATTGCACAGCTATCAAATCAGATTCGTTATTGTTCTGTTAATATTGCTTTAAACTTAGAATGTCTTGACCTTTGTATCCATAGCTTTTTTTAATACCGTATATCACTGATTATAATAATCCCATGGTACTAATTTATGAAAGCTAGCGTGGGAAAAGGAAAAGTCGCCCTGTTGTGTGCTTCTGGAATCTTGGTTTTTACTCTTTGGACTAATGTTACAGCATATGCACAAAATACAACTACAGCAGGAAATAATACTACAACGTCATCCCCATAACGACATGTACCAAAAATAAAAATTACATCACCTACAAGAGGTCAACAACTAACAGTAGGAAAAGACCTTACAGTATCTGGAAATCTATAGCTAATGCAACTTCCAACTGTCAGGTATCTGTTATTCTAAATAATGTAAAACCATATCAGAATGCTACTGCTGCTCGGACTGGTGGAGCAGTTGATTATTCAAAATGGAAGTTTGACATTACATCTAAATACACTACGATTAATCCAGGTGACAATAGAATTACAGCTAAATACGAATGTGAAGATAATCCTGCTTCGAAATCCTTCTCTAGTGTGAATGTTACTGGACTAAAGCAGTAGCAGGAATTAATATCTAACCTTCTTCTTCCTCTTCTTTTTCAAAGAAAGGTCTGAATTGAACATCAAAAACCTGGACAGTTATTTGCAAATTATATAGCCTATACCATAATTCATGTGCACATACATTAACTCGCTTCAAATCCTTGTGTAACTAGACTATCTAAATTTGCATCATGTCATGTATCGCCATTGCAAGGACTCCTCACGCCTATTATACAAATCCCCATTTGTTTACCAGTTCCACTGTCATCTCTATGATTATTATTACCATCAGAAGATACCTGTGCATTTGCGATTGTTATTGATGATGGTAATAATAGTACAGATAATAAAAGTAGGCTTATTGCAGTTATCACGATTAAAAAACCACACATTGGTTTATTTTTGCTCATTAAACTCAGTATAAAATACTGCTGATAATCATATTACCTTTAGTCAAACTTTCTTATGACTAATTATACACGCCGCTTAGCTTTTTATGCGTCATCGTCCTTATCATACATCTACCAATATATTGTTACATTCTTAAGAATTACATCCTGTATTTTTCTTTGCACCCACCTTACATTTATTGAGGCTATGGAATTGTTGATTTGATTTACAAGATTTCTTCAATATCTCTATACGTGTTATATGCTTCATCCTCTGTTATTTTGAACCATAGGGTATGTCCATCAAATTTATCTATAAGGCTTTTTGGCAAGTAAAATCTTTTTTTATCTGTGACACCTTTCTCGGTAATGACTGTATTTCCCATTGTCAATTGAACTTCTCCAAAGTCAGCATCATCAATACCTCTTGCTTCTTTCTTTATTACCTCATCCCAGTCAATGTTTCTGTCAGCAGGTTTAATGATGCTTTTCACCCCAATGTTTCACAAACTCATTCTTTGTTCTTTCTAATTTTGAATATGAATGAATCATAAAATAAAACATAAACTTCCAACTAATTTTAGAACACGGTCTACAGCTATACACATATGACGAAGAAAAACCATATGCTTCTCCAACTACACACTTTGAAGTATCTTTAAGTTCAAGATATAATCGTAGTCGTTCAAGAGACAGTATGGGAAGTACTTTGCTTTCTTCTAACTTCTTAGCCCACGTCGTAGATATATTGTACAACGTTAATAATTCTTGGTTTTGTATCCCATTGTCATTTGCATATGGTTTTTTCATTTGCATATGAGATGTTACCAATATACAACACTGTATCAACTAAGATGCTAATAAATTTGGCTCCTTATATCTAGTTCTCAGAATGTTGCATAGCATCAGTTTTAGGTAAGATTATAGGTAATATTATGTATATTCTAGATGGATGGAATAAAATGTTGTCCAAAGAGGATGCGTTATTAGAGCAAGCAAGTATTACTTGCCAACTATGTAACTCAATTTGAGAGCTTGGGCGATATGCAACATCATATGTTAACAGAATATATGCAAAAGGCTGACTACTAAATTTCATTATCATTATCGTTAATTAATTAAAGAGGAATGCTACAAGCTGGATATTCGTAGCGATGTCATATAGTGGATTTATGATAAATCTGTCAATTTTGATGTGATATGTATATTGCAGTCCTAATTTTAGGTAATTTCTAGACTAAACTATCCAAGAATATCTATAAAATTCATTTATCCTACTTTGTGCATAGAATATCTATGGACATGAGCACAACTTGCGTAGTATGTCTAAAGAAGTCACAGGATTACGTTATCGAATGTG
>JBKPMK010000362.1:0-16228 GCA_046732115.1 Thermoproteota archaeon | reverse complement strand
AGCAAACAAGTCGACGGAAGGTCTCACTCACAAAGTAGCTACAAACTGTCTTGATACAGCCAAGGGAATTACTCCTACTACTACTGCTGCTGCCTCTTCTAGCACTACCGCAGGTAGACGTAGTAGTAGTAGTAGTAGTTCTTCCCCCTCACTAGCACCATCTGCTGGCTCTAGCACATAATTGAACTGAAAATAGAAAGAACATCATCATATGCATAGTCTTTAACATGCACATAACATCATGATAATGGCGCTACATCATGACCATCATTGATAGAGTTGATACAGGTAGACAGAATCAGCTATCGAACTAAATCCGAATGATCCTTTAGCTCAATCATTCATGTTTCTTGCAAAACAACAAGCTATATGCTAGTAATATAGAAGATGTCAATAAAGTTATAACAGAAGTATATAGATATGCATGTAGTGGTACTGATAGGATAGTAATTCTCTTGGAGCAAGCAGTAGCAGCAACAACACTACAACAGCTGCAACAACGGCCGCAACCACTATCATATGCTTATAGTAATAACGCTATAGGAACACCAGAATTCGCACAACCCATGAACAATAATAAATTACTAAGAGTAACTGCAGGAGGAATACCAAATCAATTTGTAGTGGTGTTAAAGGATTATTTAGATCGCACTAGTAATAGTAATGCTCCTGGACCTGCTTCTAATCCTTATTTCTTATATCCAGGCGATAGTCGTACATTTGATGGTAATAGCATCTGTAGCAGTAGACCTGTTGTGAGTGCTAATGCTCTAAGAGACATATCGAGAGATGGAGCTGGTAGTGTTAATGCGGATATCGCAACTTAGTCTAATGCATGTCTAATGATTGAGCGTACTTTATCTCCGATGGATAATCCTGCGCTTGATGATGATTTGCTGCCATGATCAGAATGGCTAGAGGATTTCGCGTGGGAACTACTACTACTGCTGGTGCTATGACTATGTGTTGATTTGATATCAGAGCTGTGTTCATTCTTTGAGCTGCTCGATGATTTGATATCAGAGCTGTGTTCATTCTTTGAGCTGCTCGATGATTTGATATCAGAGCTGTGTTTAACACTTGAACTACTACTATGGGTACTGCCGCTACCATGAAAACCAAGAAATGTCAGCTTACCAGGTCCCAAGAGTGGAGAAGCCGCAGATAAGGTATTGTTTAGTGTTATTGTGTTATTACTTGTTGCTGTTAATGGTAGTATTTGTGGCTGTGGTTGCTGCTCTTGTTGTTGTTGTTGATGAATAGCCTGCGGTGCTATAGTTGTTGTTGTTATTGATGACAATTGCTTGGTAGCAGGATTGCTAATTGGAGCTATTCTTGTCTTATCTGCTACATTACTACCTGTAGTTATTATCTCCTGTTGTTTTGAAGGAGTAGCTACAATAGGATTTACAGATGGTTTTGTTGTTTGTTGTGTTGTGGTTGTTGTAGATGATACAGCTGGTGTCGGTGGTGTTGATGATGACAAAGAAGGCTTTACTGTTTTAGGAATGCCGCATATGTGAGCTTCAGTTGTATTAACTACCTTTAGACTGGATTGCTTGGATCACACATTATTGCCTTAACTTGTGGTGATGTAGTGCTACTACTATCTGCTGCTGACACAGAGGACGATGGTTGCGCATATACTTGGATATTACCCCAAACACCCAAAAGCATCAAGCCAGTTAGAACAGATAACACTGCAGAAATTGAGAATGTATTGTTCATATTAAACTGTACATATAAACAGTATTATTTATATAAACTAAGCATAAATCAAGTATTTTTTATGACATCTCTATTTCGAAATGACTATTGGAAGAAAGTCATATGGATTACAAAATATGCTGCGACAATGATCGTGAAAAAGATTATGGCATGATGGTTTGATTCCCATCGCGGTGATCTGGTAATGGTTGACTGCGGTTATCGGCTGGTTTTCAAGTATCTCTGGAAATGCAGACAAGTACGAGTTCTGGGCGACTTGATAGAATGGACAAAATTTCGGTAGGCTGTTATTATTATTGTTATTATCGTTAAGCTGGCTAACGGAACCTAAAAGCGCTTGTTGTTGCTGCTCTATCTGTGCCAATGATATATCGACCTTCGATATCATACAACCATAGACTTGTATTTATTGTAGCATAAACCACAGCAAACGGAAAATTGCTGTAACGACATGTGTAAAGCTGATAAAATGATTCTGTAACCCAAAGTCCCAGAAGATTAAACCAAAACTGATAAATTATATGTATAGGCAGTAGCTATAGATTAAATAGACATGTCTGACATCATCTCATGGGATAAGGCTATTGAGAAGAAGGTAAAATCGAGTGACAATAAAGATCTGGGTAAAGTTCAATCTGTAACTAAAGAATATTTACAATCCAAAGAAGGGACATTGTCAAAGAATTATTATTTTATTCCAAAATATTACATACAAGGATATGACGGCGATCACCTATGGGTTTCTTTGACCAAAGATGAAATAAAACAAAAATTTGAGAAGGAAAAGGCACCTGATCCTTCAGAATTTGACATTCCAGAGTATAGCCAAAGAAGAACAAACGTGATAAATCAATATCCAGATTTTGAGAGTAACATTCCACGATACAACACAGGAACAACTTCATCAGTAGCACCGTCAAACACCCAGACAACTGCATCTAAAGATATGGTGGGGCTGCCATGGGAAGAAGTAATTGATAAAGAAGTAAAATCGAGTGACGATAAAGACGTGGGTAAAGTAGAAAGCATAGCTGCGAACTACTTGGAGGTAAAAGAAGGACATGTGAGCAAAAAGCATTACTACATTCCTAAACATTATATTGAAGGGTTTGATGGGCATAAACTACATGCCTCACTGACAAAAGATGAAATAAAGGAGCGCTATGAACGTGACAGTCCTCCTTCTGACTCAGAATTCAAAACTCAGGAATACGAGGAACAAAGAAGAAAAATGGAATCCACCTATCCACAATTTTCTCATGGCATACCCTTTATGGCAAAAGAACCGGGAGTTGCATTGAAGTCTGAATCTTCTGGAGATACACTTAATATTCCTTGGGAAGAGGTAATCTATAAGCATGTAAGAACCACTGATAACCGGGACATTGGAGATGTCGAAACAGTAGGAAATGAATTCATTGTAGTTAGGGAAGGTGATGTAAAGATACGACACTATTATATTCCAAAATCCTATATCACCCACTACGATGGTAGCGCGCTATGGGTTGATGCTCCAAGTGGGCTGGTAAGCGGCAAATTTGAAAGAGAAACTGAGCCTACGCCAGAAGAGATTAGAGCGATGTCTGAAGAAGGTCCCAAAAAAAAGCCCTAGACCGCAGATCAACTAAAACAAAGTGCTTCATATTTACAAGCTTCGTGATGCTCAGCAACTACTATTACGCTACAATGTTTGCTTGTAAATATGGTATCTTCGCCACATTTATAGAGGCTATTGTACCGCGTAATTGAGATGGTTACAAAACCTGTAAATTTCTAGCATTCAATTGCTATTATATTGTCATAGACTAGCTCGTTCCAAGACATTTAAGAGCTGTTCCAGCATCAACGTGGTATTTGGAGCATTATTGCATAAGATCGCTAATACTATTTCTAATAATGGATTTGGCCTCAGGTGAGATATTGTACTGCTCTAAGAACTTCGAAGGATCCTTGATTAGCAAATTCCTGAACTCTGGTTCACTGCTAGCCCTAAGCAGGACTTCACTAATAACTTCTGCGTCCTTCTGTACTTGATTCAAACTGTAGCACCAATGCAGATGCTAATATATATTCCTATGTTTGCGTCGTAAACTTGATATGAAATATTTTGAGCATTCTAATTGTGAACACAGTGTCATTTCCCCTTAGGAGCACAAGAAAATGGACAATGAGTGGAACCTCGAGAATAAAACCAGTACAGGAGACACTTGAGCACGTAATGCCAATATGTCAAAAGATAGGCATAACAAGGATTGCTGATATAACGCATATGGATGTACTTAATGTGCCCAATTACTCTGCAGTGTTACCGGGTACCGAAGATTACATTTGGGTTTACAGCGGAAAGGGCCCAACCAAGGCAAATGCGAAAGCAAGTGCGTTGATGGAAAGTATCGAGAGGTACTGTTCACTTCCAAGTGGGGGTTCGAGGAATTTCGTACAAGGAAGTTATCACCAATTGTCAAAATCATCTAGGGTGTTGCATCCGAATGAGATCGTAGAGCCATTGAGGTTTCAGTATAGAGATGATATGTTCATGGATCATCTAATAGGCTACAATCTGTTCACTGAAGAGCGGATCATGGTTCCTGCCGCAGTTGCATTATTCAGATATTCTCCAATTCCTCCATCAGTAAACCCGTTTGCTTTCCATCATACAAATGGGCTTGCATCTGGCAACGTACAAGAAGAAGCAATTTGTCATTCTCTGTGTGAAGTAATTGAGCGAGATGCAACGAGCTTGGCGGAGTTACGTGCTAGTGCCATACCGTTCAATTTTTTAAAACATATTTCAGAATCTTTAAGGGCAAAGGGGTATTCACTACCAAGGATTAATAATGATAATTTCAAGGATGATCCTGGTGTATTTCCTGACGTTGATATATCAGAAATAGAATTCGAACCTGCAAAATTCATAGTTAACAGATTTGTAAAAGCTGGTATTCCATTGATTATAAAGGACATTACTTCAGATATAGGTATTCCGACATTCAATGCAAGCAGTGTAGAATGGATAACACACAATTATGGATATCTTGCAGAAGGTCATGGCACCCACCCAGATAAAAGGATCGCCTTGCTGCGAGCTATAACAGAGGTGGCACAGACACGGGTAGCCAACATTCATGGAGCAAGAGATGATCTGCGAAAAATCAATTATGGAGAAAACAATAGCACAGACAAACATGCCTGGCAGTTTATGTCATCGACTAAAACTATTAAATTCTCTGACATCAAGACATTTGTCAACGAAGACATACTCGATGATATTAGATTAATTTTGGAACGCCTAAAAAAAGTGGGATTAACAACTGCTATAATAATTAATTTAACAATCGAACAACTTGGAATACCAGTCGTTCGATCAATAGTACCTGGTCTAGAGACGTTTAAAATCACAAAATCAATGATAGGCGCAAGAGCAAGGAGGTACTTCAAATATGAATAAACCTATAATTTTTCTGGGACCAAGTCTTACACATGAAAAGGCAAGAAAAATTCTAGATGCAGAGTATAAACCCCCAGCAAAAAAAGGAGATTTTCTAAAATTCGCTACGCAGACAAATGTCTTAACTGTTGTTGGGTTGGTCGATGGATACTTTTTACAGGATTATCCCCCTTCACCAATAGAGGTTTATCAGCTAATCATGAGAAAGAATACAGTTGTTATCGGATCAGCTAGTCTGGGAGCGTTGAGGGCAGTAGAGCTCGAAAAATTTGGTATGATTGGTCTAGGAAAAATTTTCGAATTGTATAAGAGGGGCACAATAGACGCTGACGATGAGGTGGCAGTTACTTTCACAGAAGAGGCGCAATCACTGCAATCAGAAGCTATGATAGACATCAGATTCAATCTGTTTATGGCTGAAAAAAAAGGAATCATTGATAAAATAACAAAAAAGGCTGTTGCGAGAGTTGCCAAGGGCATATATTTTCCTTACAGGAACTACGACGATATTTTAGATAAAACAAAGACTATGTATCCAGAACTGGAACACGATTTAGAATCATTTCGCGCCTATATAAATCGTAACAGACAAAGCCTGAAAGAGAAAGATGCGATTAGATTAGTTGAATACATTAAGACCCACTACCACTATGAATGAGCTAATCAAATCAGTCATATTCCCAAGATCTAAGACTAATGACTTTTACAGCTTTGATTGATATATATACACATATACACACGATTTTTATGGGTGCTTTTTTATTTTTATCCTGATTTGAATATTCAAGTTGGAGTGCTCGGACTTGGGCTCATGGGATCACAATTGGCAACTAGGTTGATTAACGCGGGTTACCACATCTCAATCTATAACCGTAGCAACGAAAAAACAAAGCAGTTCGAAAAACTAGGCGTACGGATGGCAAGGAGCCCGGCGGCGCTTGCTGAAGATTGTGATTTTCTTTTAATATGTGTTACCGATTTTGAAGCTGTAAAAGAAATATGCTTTGCTGCTGATGGAATTGTTGCTGCCAACCGTAAAGATCTTATAGTCGCGGACTCAAGCACAATTTCACCCGAACAATCAAAGTATAACGCTGAAGCTCTCAGGAGAAATGAAATTGAAATGCTCGGAATGCCTCTGATGGGTGGGCCCGCAGCAGCTCGAGATGGTAAGCTGGTATCAATAGTTGCAGGAAATAAAGAAGCCTTCGAAAAGACGAAACGGGTCATTGATACAGTGGCCACTTCAATATTTTATATGGGAGATGTTGACGGTTCTGCCAACGCCCTTAAGCTGGCATTAAATTTGAATATTGCATTAATAGCAGGTGCGCTATCGGAAGGTATAACATTCGTTAAAGCCTGTGGTATCGATCCAGGAATTTTTATCAAAATCCTAAACTCCACGTATTTTAAGACTGGACTAAGCGAAATCAAAGGTCCAAAGATGGCAAATAATAGTTTTGATCCTTCATTCCACCTTAAAAATATGTTGAAAGACCTTGAATTAGTTATAAACACTGCGCAATATACAGGAGTATCTATGCCTTTGGCAGGTCTTGCTCATCAGATTTACCAAGCGGCCAATAATAGCGGCTTTTCAGATTGTGACTATACGGCAATTTTAGCATTTATGCAGAAAATTAATGGCATACCGATGTGACTAATAAAAGAGTACGCAGCCTGATTATAATGCTTTAAGTATCCCATGAAAACAACTAATAAATCACCTGCATTTAAACTAGACATTAGTACTCATACACATTGCCGTAATTACTGGTCTGCATTTAAGCAACAATTTCATCAACGAGCAAAAAAGCTGGACTACGAGGCAATTCAGAATCTCATATTGGTAATCTAGTGTATAATAGAACCGCTAGGAACTTCTTGGGTAACAGTAAGAAATACCGGCCTTCCATCTGGCCCATCAGCAGCAAGCAACATACCATTTGAAATTACGCCACCTATTTTTTTAGCTTCAAGATTTGTGCAAACTACCACAAATCTACCAACTAGTTCTTCTGGTTTGTAGTGAAGTGCAGCTCCTACGGCTAGATTCCTCTGTTCTTCTCCAATATCTACCATAACTTTTAGGATTTTTTTCATCCCTGCAATACGTTCAGCTTGAACCACCTTACCGATCCTTAGATGAACCTTAAGAAACTCATCATACGTAATAAATTCTCCTTCTTTTTCAGACATGCCCACAAATTTATGATATAATACTGGGTTAAAATGATTTTGTAAATCATTTATTACAAATGATCGTGTCGCTTTACTTTCTAGCGAAGATGACATTTATGTTGTTCTATTTCTTCACGAAAATGCGAATCGATTAAAGGCGTAGTAGCAATGACCATGCATTAGATATTGCACATTCGTGGTATACGTAATATAGATATTATTTCAAAACATGTCTCCACACATATATAAAACAAAAAGATACATGGATGGTATGCTGAGCATAATGGTTACACGTGAGATAGCTGCATCTTTGGATAAAGTATGGGATATAATTTCAGACATTGATAATGAGCCTCGCTATTGGCATGGTACCAAATCTGTCAAAAATATCAACAAAGACGGAAATACAATAGAAAGAGAGATAGTCATAGCCTTTAGAGAATCAAGATGTAGAGAAGTCGTTATTTTAGATCCCAAAAAAACAGTGAAAGAAAATATTATTGATGGCATCATGAGAGGAACAGAGAAGAATATCATAGTAAATTCAAATGGAGCAAACAGAACAAAAATAGACGTTGTTTGGAATCTCAGGATTTCAGGATTCAAAAAAATGTTTGCAATCATGATAAAAAAACACATTAAGCAAGGAACGGAAGACGCGCTAACAAGAATTGCAAATACAGCAACATCATAATTATCTGCATAGGTCGAATATTAATAATACGCTTATAGTTTATTGCATCATGTTTCACATGTGGGTTACAATAATCAATGCCGTTTTGATTGCTATCGTATTTGGAGTTTTAGGAACATGGCTTTACTTTATAGGATATATGATAAAGTCTTTTAAACGATCTCCAACTATAGAGTCAGTTGATAAGGATGCAGTTTCTACTGATATTAAAATAAGTGTAATTCTTCCAGCACGTAATGAAGAGAAATATATCGCAAAATGTCTTGAAAGCTTGTTGGCACAGGATTACCCGAAATTTGAAATTATAGCAGTTGACGATTCGTCAAGCGATAAGACCAAAGATATTATTTATGAATATGCAAAAAGAAACTCTTGCATAGTTGCTGTTAGTGCGAGACCGAAACCCGACGGGTGGGCAGGAAAAAATTGGGCTTGTTATGAGGGTTATATAAAAGCAACAGGAGATGTGCTTCTATTTACCGATGCTGATACTGTACATTCACCACATATAATGTCCTTAGCTCTCCGACATCTCGTACTTGATAATCTTGATGCAATTACTGCAATACCAAAACTTTTGTGCATGGATATATGGACGAGAATCACATTACCGATGCTTTCAAATTTTCTACATAGTAGATTTTCACCACTGCGTGTAAATAATCCTAAAACCAAAACTGGTTATTTTTTTGGCAGCTTTTACATGATAACTCGTAACACTTACGAGATAATAGGTACTCATAAAATTGTAAAACATGAGCTTGTAGAGGATGGTGCATTAGGGGGAATGGTAAAGCAACAGAAATTTAGAATGAAGATGGTTCGTGGTGAGCGATTCATAGATGCAATGTGGTCTAGAGATTTTAAAACTCTCTGGCATGGCTTACGAAGGCTAATGATTTCAATTCATAGTCAAAATAAAATTGGCGCGACAATGATGACTGTTGCAGTATTTTTCTTACTGTTTGAACCATTTCTTTTACTAGCTTATTCGGTACCTCAACGTATACAATCAAATGATCTTGTGAGTCAAATTTTATTTAGTGTTAATCTAGGAACAGTATGTGTCATAATTTTAGCAAATGCAATACAATCTAAACTTGGTGTGTTCCAAAATCCCTTCTATGCTATAGCTTCCCCTATAAGCGCTGCAATTATTTCTATTTGTTTTATTGCGTCAATTCTGAGTGCCAAAAAAGAAGGATCTGTGAATTGGCGCGACAGGCGGTACACTGTTAGTCAAAGTCAGCACCCTCTCTAGCGCATTATGAAGCGTATTATCTGGTATTATTCAATAAAATCCTGAGAGTATATATAAGACACAACGCAAATGCAATAGTCAACATTATTAACACTAAATTACTGTGGGATATTAAATAGCCAAAGAAATTTTCAATTGTACTATTATCCGAAACCTGTGTTAACGAACCTATTTGACAAACAATGATTTGTCGATTGCATTTCCAAGGATGTTATCATGAGAGGATGAACTTGCAGTAAGTAGGAGAATTAAATATGGATGTAACTATTTATTAACAATGGCCTGACTTAATGTCTAGGAAGAAAGATCTCTGATATGCTAAACGCCCCAATAAACAGCACCTTCCAGGAAAGTCTGGACAGGTGTTTGGATGGAAAAAACATATCAAAAGAGCAGGCTTATGAGATAATGAACTCGGATAACTCCGAATTTGTAATTGACGCCGCAAGAGAGATTAGAAATAGAACAAAAGGGCTTCTAGTTACGTATTCTCGTAAAGTATTCATAAACCTTGTGAATTTGTGTCGTGATACATGCAGTTATTGTACATATAAAAAAGAACCGTTTGATAAGTTAGCGTCAATGATGCTTCCAGAGCATGTTCTTAGTCTTGCACACTCTGGCAAAAGGCTCGGATGTACTGAAGCATTATTTGTAACTGGAGAAAGACCAGAACAAAGATATTCCGAGGCAAAACAATGGCTAAGATCTATTGGATACTCCTCTACTATAGAGTATATAGCACAAATAAGCGAAAAGGTACTTCAACGGACAGGGCTGCTTCCGCACACTAATGCTGGAAGTTTGACAAAAAAAGAAATATCGACTTTGAAAGACACGAATGTCAGTATAGGTGCTATGCTTGAATCTTCTAGTGAGCGACTTGTATCGAGGGGTATGCCACATGAAAACGCTCCAAGCAAGAACCCGAAAGTTAGGCTAAGAACCCTTCAAAATGCAGGAGAACTTAGAATTCCTACTACGACAGGATTGCTAGTTGGGATAGGAGAAACCTCAAAAGAGATTGTAGACTCATTGTTTTTAATTAAAGAGATCCACCAAAAATATGGTCATATCCAAGAGGTCATAATGCAAAACTTTAATCCCAAACCTAAAACAAATATGGCAAATTCAATTCCTCCCTCCCACAGTTACTTTCTTAAAGCTGTATCTACGGCTAGGATTATTATGCCTGAAATGAACATTCAAGTTCCACCGAATCTCACTCCTAATATTTTTGGAAATTATATTGACGCTGGCATTAATGACTGGGGCGGTATCTCACCAATAACAATTGATCATGTTAATCCAGAGTTCTCATGGCCAAGTATCGAAACCGTGGAGTACGCCACAGTCAGCAAAGGTCACGAACTTAGAGCGCGGTTACCAGTGTATCCGGAATTTCTAAATAAAAAAGCGGGGTTTATATCTGCTAAACTGAGAAATTATGTTGATTTGTTATCAGATTCTACTACTGGACTTGTCAAGGAGGACTATATTAAATGCCACTAAATCTTGATTACCTCCTGAAAAAAGCGGATCCGATTGTTGCTGACGCATTAGACCGTACATTAGCTGGCAAGGATATATCAATAGACCATGCAGTGGAGCTTTTGGATAGCAATGGAATGGAGATGAATCTAGTCGTACTTGTCGCAGACGAACTACGTAGACAGGCAGTTGGAGATACTATAACATATGTTATAAATAGAAATATTAATTTCAGCAACGTTTGTATCAAACGCTGTGGGTTTTGTGCATTTAGTCGTGACTATAATACAGATGAAGGCTATTTTCTGCCCATGGAAGAGATTGTAAGAAGAGCGAAAGAGGCTTGGAGACTCGGCGCAACTGAAATCTGTATTCAAGCTGGATTACCTCCAAAAATGGATGGTCATTTTTATATAAATATTTGTAATTCTATAAAGAAGGAGTTACCAGACATTCATATTCATGCATTTTCGCCTGAAGAAGTTCTCTATGGCTCAGTTAGATCAGAAATTCCAGTTGAAGAATATCTAAAAATGTTGAAAGAGGCCGGCGTAGGCAGCTTGCCTGGAACAGCGGCAGAAATCCTGGACCAGAATATACGAGATATAATATCTCCAGGTAGAATAACTGCAGAGGATTGGATAAGGATCGTAAAAATTGCACACTCAATTAATATTCCAACTACCTCAACTATTATGTATGGTCATATTGAGAATTCTGTACACCAAGCAAATCATTTAGCATTGATAAGAAAAATACAGAGCGAAACACATGGTTTCACAGAATTTGTACCTTTAAGTTTTGTACACACAGAGGCACCAATATATAATAATAACAAGATACCACATGTCCGCGCAGGAGCGACTGGTAACGAGATAATAAAGGTGCATGCTGTATCCCGCATTATGTTAAACAATCATATCAAAAACTTGCAAGTTTCATGGGTAAAGGAGGGAATGAAAATGTCTCAAATACTATTAGCAGCTGGTGCCAATGACTTGGGAGGCACGTTGATCAATGAAAGTATTTCCAATGCAGCTGGCTCACAGTACGGACAGATGGTAAAACCAAAAGATCTACGATCAATAATAAGATCATCAGGCAGAGTGCCAGCACAACGATCAACAACATATCAATTGCTTAAAGTATATCCTGGAGAAACAGAGCGTGAATCTGATTTAGATAAGGTAGATCCGACCCAATTTGGTTCTTACAACGAATTAATAAAACTTGACAAATTCAGGTACCGCCGCATGGTTAAAAAATAGTGCCAGGTGAGCTCGATCGATACAAAAATATTATTGTGCAGACTTGGATTGCCAAAATCGACTGTAAAATAACAATACCTCTTGGTTAGCCAAAGTTTCTACCATTTTTATGAATTTATGGTTTATCACTAAAGTGACGCAAGCTTGAGTCGTTTTGCTAAACCGATAATTGTGAATCCTCGCGTCTATCCTTAATAGGTGTGTATTCACAGCCCATAGGGCCGCAATATCTTCCAACGTATGCCGCCTGTGGTCGATAGAGAGCCGGCCTAGGAGCAGCTTCCGCAAACTTCTCTTCTATCACGTGAGCAGACCATCCTGATATTCTTGAGATCGCAAATATGGGAGTGTTTAGATCCATTGGAATTCCCATACTGAAATATAGCGATGCACTGTAGAGATCGACATTTGGATAAATATGCTGATTTTTCTTCTTAAGCATATAGTTCTTTGTTGCTTTTTCAACATGTTCGGTCATCTCGAACCATTTTGTCCCTTTTTCTTTTGACAATTCTCTTGATAATCTGAATAGCACCTCTGCTCGAGGATCTGTGGTTCTGTATACAGCATGACCCATGCCCATAATCCTACTGCCTTGCTGTAGTCTATTTGTTACCCAGTCTTCTACTTTGTTAATATCGCCGATCTCAAGAAGCATCTTCATTACTTGAATGTTTGCCCCTCCATGTAACTCACCTGATAACGCCCCAATAGCTCCGCCAATACAAGCGTACATATGAGCCCTGGTCGATGCAATTTCTCTAGCAGCAAAGGTCGATGCATTAAAGCTATGTTCAGCATGTAAGATAAGAGAAATATCAAATACCTTGGATTCTTGTGGAATTGGATTGGTTCCTCTAAGCATGTACAAAAAATTTGTAGCATGAGATGCCTCTTCATTTGGTTCAATAATGTGCTGCCCATTTCGGATTCTTTCCCACGAGGCTATGATCGTAGGGATCTTTGAAATAAGAGCAATTGCCCGTCTAACGTTGGACTCTCTTGTGTCTTCGTCCATATTCAAATCATAATGAGCAAGCTCAGAGATGCATGATTGAAGCACATCCATAGGTCGCGCGTTTATCGGTCGGTTTTCTAAATTCTTAATCACTGATTCAGGTAGACGCCGCGCTACACGCAATCTATGCGAAAATTGTGCCAGCTCTTCAACACTTGGAAGTTCTCCAAATAACAACAAATATGTTGTTTCTTCAAATGTAGACTGATTAACTAGATCTAAAATATCATAACCACGGTAGATTAATTTACCCTGTTCTCCATCAATAGAACAGATCTTAGTATCGGCAACCTCGATATTTCGCAGGCCAATATTTCTTGCGTCCATAAGATAATAATATTTCCTAGAAGTTTATATATTAAAGTAATGTTGAACCGTACAAAGTATTCCTAACTGTTCTCTATATCTGTCTTTTGATTATCAACTAACTACTAAAACAGCTACAATGACTATTGTGATATTTATCACCGAGAAGGTTTAAGCATTAACATATAGAATATGTTGTGTTCTATTTCGCATCTCGATTTAAAAATATTAGATAACATGTTAATAGAATCAAAAATTCCCAGATCTTATTACGACTTATTCGCAGGACAGTAGTTTAGGCTAACACACTCTACTATAGAAAATTACGAAATATCTATATTGTCAAAAGGCAGAATTCAACACTGCTAGTAAGTGGAAGAAGAAGACGATTTAGTGAGATGTATAAGTTCACAGTTTTATGCTAGATCAACAGTAGATGTCGCTAGAGATCTGCTAGGCAATATCTTAGTCCGTCTCTTACGATGTGGCTCAAGTAAGATCAAGAGGATGTCTGGTATAATTGTTGAAACTGAAGCATATGGTTTTACTAACGATCCTGCTAGTCATGCCTATAGGGGTCAGACGTTCAGAAACTCAGTAATGTTCGGCGGGGTAGGACGAGCATACGTTTACTTTACATATGGAAGCCAATTTTGTGTAAATATCTCTGCCCGATCAAGCAATGTAAAAGCAGGTGCTGTACTCATAAGAGCACTGCAGCCTCTGGAAGGGATTGAGGAAATGAAGGCATTCCGTAAAACCGATGACATATTAGCGTTAACCTCTGGTCCGGGCAAACTTTCCCAGGCTTTGAATATTAATCAGTCACTTAATAGGTACGATGTCACAGATCCGAATAGTGAACTGCATGTAGAATATGGATTCGGCCCGGAGCTAATAATTGAAACCAGTAGAATAGGGATAGGCAGGGGTACAGACAAGATGTGGAGATTCATTATTGCTGATAACATGAGAGAGGGGTATTTGAATAAATACGCTTCAAGAAAAAAAATTTAACTATATATACATACATATATATGTCAATTATTTATAGATGTGAATATAAATGGGAAAAATATTAGTGGCTCTGGACGATGAGCTAGAGAAAAGGTTTAGAGAGGGAGTATTCAGACGTTACGGTATGAAAAAAGGCAACCTTACAAATGCAATATCTGAGGCTATAGAGCTGTGGTTAAAATCCAAGTAGAGTGTGGATACATAGTTATAATAATTTGTGCTTCCATCTGATCTCTAGGATGCTGCTTCCTGTTTGAATGCCGACCAAGCTAAACAACAGTATTCTATTATTTCAATTATCAAAGCGGTTATGATAGGATGGATGATTTCCTTTACGAAAATCTTTGGCATCTGTATAGTGTATATTAATCAAATATGTTTTTAATACTAATTATGTTTGTTTTCATCAATCAACCAATCTGCTTGTGCTCACTTTAACTTGATGAACAATATATCTATAGAAATTTTTAAACTTAATAGGTTTTGAATGTGAAACATAGAGCAAACAATTATCGGACTTGAAAGAAATTAATAATAGACTCAAATCATGATCGAGATAAAATACTTTTTTATTCTTAGCATACGATCATATATCCATGGACTTCGTTGACGTTGAACGGCCTGAAGTTACGAGACCCATAATTATTGCTGCAATGCAGGATATGGGCAATGTAGGAAGCATAGTCATCGATTTTATCAACAAGAATCTCAATACACATCTTTTTAGATATATCTCTCCGCCATATCCAAACTATGTTATAGACAAAGGCGGGTACATTGATTTCCAACCAGAAAAATGGGAATACCGCTATGGAAAAGGCATAATAGGATTTGGCGGTGGCGTTGGACAGCCACAAACAAATGAAGAACTGTATGAGCTGTGTCGCGACGTCATGGCAATTGCTAAATTGTACTCAGTACAATTAATTTACACATTAGGTGCTTTTCATACAAGCAGACGCATAGACAAGCAGCCGAGAACATTCATAACGACTACCTCACAAGAATTAACTGAGCAAATAAAAAGATTGGGTGTAGAGACAACTACACAATCATCTCTAATTACCGGCTTCAACGGACTCATTTTGGGTTTTGCAAAAATGAATAATATAAAGGGCATTGGATTGTATGGTGAAATAAACGAACCCCGAATACCACAGTATCGTTCTGCCAAAAGTGTCTTGCAATTGTTAGGCAGATTAACCTTCCAGAATTTCGGACAATTAGAAGAACTTGATAGAATGGCCGAGATAGTAGAAAAAGAATTGGACAAGGTGAGAAGAGCAGATGGATCTTTCTATGATAACAAGTAGTATTGTTATTTTGCGCCCATTAATATAAATAAATAAATAAATAAATAAATAAATAAATAAATAAATAAATAAATAAATGATCGACGTCGCTAAGCATCACTATGCAGCTTTACGACCGATTATCGGAATAGAACAACGATCCTAGCAAATCATTGCTAGTTCTACCGGTATGTTGTGGTCTGTACACCTTTTTCACTTAGAAATAAAAATTTCCTAAATTATTGGAAATAATAAATTTCGTTTGCCAAAAAAAGTGACTATTTAAATGCAAATAAAAATTATATAATAAATATATATAAGCGTCTTTTTGTACCACTAGATTAACCTTGGAGATTAGTGACGTTGATGGGCTGTTAGATGATGTTAATCTTCGTATAATAGATATTCTAAGTAACGATTCATCAACTACTTTTGTTGAAATAGCTAAACAGATTGGAATATCTGACGCAACAGTACATTTGAGAGTTAGAAGATTAATAGCTGCAGGTATAATTACCAAA
>JBKPMK010000361.1:0-2568 GCA_046732115.1 Thermoproteota archaeon | reverse complement strand
ACTAAATCAGTTGCCATGCTTGCCTTACTACCACTCATTGAACGTTCCGCTGTTTTGTCACAGTCTTGAACGCTACAATTAACGCCTTTATCAACTCGACCCATCCTACATGGAAACACTATTGGAATATAAAAATCTGATCAGTTAAGGATTTGGTAATATATACTATTTAGATGTACATTATTGGTATGATTAAATGCAGTATGAATAACTAAAGAACTGCGTTTGAAGAGCTGTTGTTTGTTGATCTAGTCATTTGGACATAATGTTGTAAATTAGTGACTGGCGAATATACTGCAATATTTACGCTATTGTCTACAAAATATTCGTACATCTAATCCCTTATAAAAAATAGAACGTCAGTGTTGTATTTATATTCATTATGTTTATGACAACAAACTTGACGTCAGCAAATCTCTTATGCATCTTGCCTACTACTAACTGTTACTTTAAAGTAGTAATATTTATCGTAAAAATATTCTACTTGAATGTCATACAGAAAATAAAGTCAACCTCTCTTTTCTCACACTAAATTTTTGGGTGATTGGATTATATATAAGTATGAAATAGTATTAAGGCTTAGCCCCATAATTTTTCTCTGAAAGTTAATTTTTTGTTAAGCAAAAAGTTACCCATCGATGCAATAACTACCGCTAATATTAACGATATTTCGTATGGTTCGCCTGATTGCACTAATAAATACAATATTATTAATTGTAATGCCGCACCCGCCGAACTAATGGCAACAAACAGACCGTATTGTTTTAAAGTGTGTCTGGCAGAAAAATTTCTATCTTCAAAAGTCCATGCTTTGTTTAGGAAAAAGTTAGAAGTTATAGAACATGCTATACCAATTATAGTAGCTTCTATGTACCAAAGTCGCGCCAATACGCCATTAGATAGTAAATATGATACCAAGTAATTTACCAATAAACCAGTTCCCCCAACAGTAAAGAATCTTCCAGCCTTAGACAAGAATAATACGGACTTGCGTTTTTCTTCTTTAGTCTGTACAGTCTGTTTCTTTGATTTCTGCCCGTGTCTGTAAAGGTGCCATATCGCTTTAATATAATCCAATATTATATTGAAATCCATCTTACTTTGGCCAAATTTTCTATCAGTAAATGTATATGGAATTTCTTTTACCATTCTATTGTTGGTCTTGACTAATACTTCAAGCAGCAGTTTATATCCTATTGTATCGATCTTGATGCTCTCAATCATATTTCGTCTGCATGCAAAAAAGCCTGACATTGGGTCTGAAACATTACATAGCTTTAAAATACGTCTTGCGATTATAGTCGCTCCTTTACTAATTATCTTGCGCTTAATTGGCCATCCTACTACTGAACCACCTTTGCTGTACCTGGATGCAACAACTATATGATCTGGGTTATGCAATAGCTCCTCTACCATTATCGGTATCATTTTAGGTGAGTGAGAAAAATCTGCATCCATGACTAGAATATATTCTGCAGATGAAGATGCTACTCCTTCTAAAATCGCAGAGATAAGCCCGCTCTTACCATATCTATGAATAGCTTTAACCAAAAACTGTTTATTTCTTTGATCGGATTTGTCTATTCTAGTCGTATCATGTATGTATTTTTCTACTATTGTACCTGTCCCATCAGGGGAATTATCGTCTACTACTACTACTTCGGTAAATATGCCATGCAGCAGATTATCTCTTATAGCTTCTATCAGCTGTAAAATATTTTCAGATTCATTATATGTTGGAATTATAATAGATATGCCTGTTACTTTATCGTTTGATATTATGGAGCGCTCTTCATTAAATTGCAAGTTTTAAATAATAAATAAATAAACATCGTATATTAACCATATTATATTATATTATATATTAATCTCAAGAAAGAGGTTAAGGATCATCTGCCTTATCTACTAATGATATAAGGTCTGAAACGCTCTCAAATTGGCCTATCTGATGTAAAGAATGGGCATCACTGCCCAAGTGAAATTTTACTCCTCTTTTCTTAAAAATTAGTATCCAGTCTGAAGGGGGTCTATGATATTTTGCATTAACTTCTACTATTTTTTTATTTTCTGCCATCAAATGAGCTAGTTCATCAACTTCGCTATATTGCAGTGTAAATGTTGGCTCTGGTGCAATATGGCCTATGACATTTACCTGTGGATTTTCGATCGCCCCCTTGAGCGCATTGACCCAAACTTGTTTGTCATTATAATTATTATGAAAACTAGCTATTAAAAAGTAATTTCTACTATATTCTTCAAGACAATTAATAGAACCATCTTTAAGTATCTTTGCCTCAAACCCAGAAATAACTTTCAAATTATTATCGTTGTCATAGTCTCTTTTAGATCTTTCTATTTCTCCTAGGTACTTTGGAATCCACTTTGAGGTCTTTCTAACATGTTCGGTAAAAGCCAAAGTTTGTAGCCCAATTCTTTTTGCATGTTTTAAGACATTTTGAATTGTGAGATCAGCTGCGGAATGATCATTGTAATTGCAATGTACATGATAATCCTCTTTAATGTTCAATTGCTGCATATATAGAATGTTCTATTATTATGAATTACAAT
>JBKPMK010000360.1:0-2533 GCA_046732115.1 Thermoproteota archaeon | reverse complement strand
ATACGCATATAATTTAGATATTATCTCTTATAAGAAACAGGCGAGCAGTCCACAAGATTGCTGAAGCTTAAAGGCAGGAAGGCATAGTCATCAACTAAACACCGCTACGTACGTCTATCTGTGTATTTCCAGCTCACAACGTCGTTTTCGACTTCCTTAATTTTAAGGAAGTTTTGATATAGTTTCATTATTCGCTTATCATATGATTTCTTACCGTAATTTGGGTATATGCTCAAACTGTCCTCCAAATATAGCTTTTGCACTGACTATTTGTGACGAAGGTAACTGGTAGTTAATAAAATAAATATTCATATATAATGATATCGAAAATACCTAGCAAGTTTGGAACAGGCCGATAATGATGCCAATAGTAATGATCTCAATAATGATATCAATGATCATACTAACAGTCATCTGCAATTATCAGCTTCTTTTTCTAACCCTTTAGCCGAACCTCTTTCATTTTGGTACCAGTTTTACAAACGAATCAAACTATTTCCTTGGTGGATACGATACAATATTGGTATCGCGAAGGAAGCTGTTATCAAAGATAAAATAATCGAGATAGGCACCGAGATGGGACTACAAGATAAATGGCTGGATAGAATAGTACGACATGCCGTATCAGAATTCTCAAAGAAAGGATTAGGATCAGATTACTATGGATATCATAATATAGATCATGAATTAGAAGCTGCTTACTTTACTTTACTTGCTGCTAATGGTCAAAATAAAAAGCAACAAGAAAAACTAGGATTAGTAGGAGAGAATTGCAAATTCGGTCAAGAAGACATCAAATATCTATTTGTAGCCGCCCTTTTCCATGATTATGATCCATTAAAGCACTCAGACAAACCACGTGAAGATGCGATAGAGGGGTTTATAAGAAACGATAGTAAGATAAGGAAGTTCATTGATGCTGTTGGGATTAACATTGACATAGTTATTGCAATAATACATAGAACAGCATATCCATTCAAGGGCAAGACAGCACACTATGCTGAAAAAAGAATGTTGGAATTGTTCGAATACGCAGGTATAGATAAAAACGATACTAAAACGAGGAAACATTATAACGACTTAGGATGGTTCTTGTCCATTTCAGAACGTATAGCGGGTTATTCTTTAGGTAGTCTTGAACACTCTATGGAACTTGCACGCACAAATGCTCACGCACTTGGCTGGCATCCATCGAGGATACATGAGGAATCTGTCAAGTATTTTAGCATGCTAAAGGAAGAAAAAGAGATGTTTGAGAATGTATTGTATAGCATACCGGATCAATATCAGAAAAATTTTTTTGAAAATATAGCAGCATTTAAACAAGCATGGGTTAATGAGATTGACACAAGGAATTCAATTAGAAGAAATAAAATAACTCTCACCCCAGTAGTAGAAAAGATAAGAGTTGACAATAATAAATATATTCTTGATATAAACATACAAGAAACGATATTCAAATTATATAGGGATTTGCACCCTCCTATCGGAATAAAAAACGAAGAGAGATTTAAGAAGTCTCTCAATCACAAAGATACAATTCTAATTACTCTCAGAGCTAAAGATCATGATAGAGCTGAACAGATTGTCGGTTATGTAAAAGGAGGACAATTAGAGAACTACCAGCTTAGACGCGGTACACATGATGATAATTTTGGAAAAAAGAACACCGCATATATGGAGTGGATCAGTATCAAGCCAGGTTTTTGGGGTGAAACTGGCGGACATATTCTTAGGATAGAATTTCTCAAAGAGTCAAAACGTAGGGGATATATGTACGCATCAAGTTATGTACATCGTAATGTTCTTCAACATAGAATCGAACGAGGAGAAAATATTGAAGTAGTACAAAGATATGATCCCGACAAACTCGACTATTACAGAGTCGACCTGACAAGTATCGATTCTTCCATACCAATGCATTTGGTTCCATCCGAATCAATACAAAGCACGGAGAGCAACAAAGAAGAGGATGTTCAGATAGACAAGAACTACCCTATCATTGATTAGTCGTATATATCAGTCGTGCAAAAATGTATATAATAATTGGTTGCGCATATTATTCAAAGATAGCTGATGTCGGAATTTAATTTATAGATCAGATCATCAATCATAGTTTTCAATTCAATTGACACTTACAAATATTACCCTTGTAGTTCAGGCATGAGTAGTCAATTAATATTTCATTAACATCAAATAAATTTTTCAATTAATCAATCGGCGATAACATCATAAAATGAACGATATCAAATAAAAAACCTTGCCATACCCATTAAATGAAAATATCTATATTCTAAAGATTCTCTTATTAAACAACATGTTAGTTAGATTGGACCAAGCTTTTCTTGAGACTACTCAAAAATTAAAAAATCCGTTTACGCCTGCAGATAAAGAAAAATTGGCCGAAGACATAGAACTAAATTATAATAAAATAATGTCCATAATATCTACCCAGGAGCTCGCCAAAGAAAATTCAAAGCCAACCGTAATCGAACTTGGAAAGATAGGTTCCAGATTTTTTGCACTCAACATT
>JBKPMK010000359.1:0-17126 GCA_046732115.1 Thermoproteota archaeon | reverse complement strand
CTAAATCTTTTGAATTGTTGAAGGAAAAAGGCATTTCTCAATTAGAAACCAGCGGTAAAAACAATGGTTGCTGGATTATAAAAATAGAAGGCGAGGATGACAAGGTAATAGTAAGAAGCAACGGAACGGCCACTTACATCGCAAAGGACATTCCATACGCTGCATGGAAACTTGGCTTAGTCCATGACCCATTTTGCTACTATATATTTGCACGGCAATGGGACGATACTTCTCTTTTGGCTACGACTCTCAATTCCAAATCCATATCCAACAACAGTAGGACTGAGCTTCGGGAGTTTGGCTCTGCTGATGTTGCCATCACGATAACAGACGTTAGGCAAGATAGGCTGCAAAGAATAATTTCCAAGGTTCTAGACCGATTACACACAGATGGCAAGGAATATTATCACCTTGGTTACGAGTCGGTGAGCCTAAGCTCTGAAACTGCTAAGGTACTCGGCTTAGATGTAGGAGATAAAAAATTCGTACACATGTCAGGAAGGAAGGGAATCAACGTTGATGCAGATTACGTTCTAGATCGTCTTCACAGTAAGGCTCACGAAGAAGTCCGAAAGAGAAATCCTGATTTATCAACTGATTCATCAGAAGGAATAGCGGAAGAAATCGCTGTCTCGGCACTCAGATACATATTGGTAAAACAAGACCTGGGGAAGATGATAACATTTGATATATCTGAGTCACTAAACCTGGAGGGTGACACAGGACCGTACCTGCAGTACGCGTATGCGAGATCGCTACATATATTGCAGAAATCTGATCAGGATTATTCTCAAAGAAAATATGACCTGTTAACGTCAGAGCCAGAACACAAACTCATTAAAGAACTGGCAAAATTTGATATGGTCCTAGAACAAGCCGTAAAGAATCTAGATCCGAGGCTTATTGCAAAATATGCCTATACGCTTGCGACAGAGTTCAATTTGTTTTATGAAAAAGTACCAGTCCTACGAGAAAAAGATCCCAAAATTATGCATAGTAGGCTTGTACTTGTGAAGGCTTTTGGGTTTATGCTAAAAAAAGCACTCAATTTGCTTGGCGTGACCCCGTTAGATAAGATGTAATTCAACAAGCAAAAACAAATAATATACTATATGGTGTACATAATTGAAAAAAGCGAATAAATAACATATGATATACTATAGTCGATTTATGACAGATAATAAATAGAATGCAGGTTATAATCTATAATGTGTTGCCTGATTATGTATTATATATTTACTGAACCGTAGAATGTCTATGTTTTTATATATTATAAAATCTGACCAACTACGTGGCAGGTTTTTGTTTTGTTTTATTTTGTTTCTTTATTCGAGTTTGGAATTATTTTTATAATTCGTTAATATGTCCCCGGCTGTCATGGTTTATGACAATATGGATGACGAATTCTCTTAAAGTGCTAAGATGCTAAGATGTGCTACAAGAGTATCTAAAGCTCATCTCAAAGTGGATCTCAATTAAAAAAATTCTTTAAACCCTCGTTATAACATCAATATGTCAAATTGGTTGGTATAAAGAGGTTTGTCGTCGATACTAGTATCATAATTGACGGGGAGATTACCAAGATGCTCGAGTCCAGAGAGGTAATCGATGATAATAGTGAAATTATAATACCCGTAGCTGTAATTGATGAATTACAATCCCAAGCATCTACGAATAAGGAACATGGTTTTGTAGGTCTTGATGAAGTCAAGAAGATAAGAGACCTCTGCAGCAGTCGGGGAATTGCAATTCGATTTACAGGGGATAGGCCTAACTTAGATGATATACGACTGGCGAAGCATGGTCGAATAGATGCGATTATAAAAGATATAGCTTTGCAAGAAAACGCTGTGCTTATTACAGCTGATTATGTTCAAGCTGAGGTAGCTGAGGCACAAGGCATACAGTCTATTCATATTCGAGCTCCAACCAAGGTAACAAATTTAGAATTTGAAAAATACTTTGACGAAGATACTATGAGTGTTCATCTCAAAGAAGGCGTACAACCTATGGCAAAACGGGGTAAACCTGGAAGCTTTGGCCTCGTTACACTAGGCGAACAAGCTACATCCCAGGCAAATCTGACAAATATCATAAAAGAAATTTCAGAGGCGTCTCGAGTAAGCCCTCAAGGAAATGTTGAAATAGTTTTAAATGGTGCTACAGTAATCCAATATGGAAAATTTAGAATTGCGATTACCAGGCCACCGTTTTCAGACGGAATTGAGATTACAATTGTTCGGCCTATCTTAAAGCTATCACTTGATGATTATAATCTGACAGAAAAATTGATGGATAGACTATCGGGAAAAGCTGAAGGAGTCATTATCTCTGGACCACCTGGCTCAGGCAAAAGTACATTTGCAAGTAGCTTAGCGGAATTCTATGTAAAAAAGGGCAAAATAGTGAAGACCTTTGAGTCTCCGCGTGACCTTCAGGTTCCACAAGAAGTTACGCAATATGCACCACTTGAAGGAAGTTTTGAAAAGGCCCTCGATATACTGCTGTTGGTCAGGCCAGATTATACCATTTTTGATGAGGTCAGACGGGCGAAGGATTTCGAGGTCTTTTCTGATATGCGACTCGCAGGTGTAGGGATGGTGGGTGTTGTTCATGCCAGCAGCCCACTTGATTCGGTTCAGAGATTTATAGGGCGCCTCGAACTAGGAATGATACCTCATATTCTAGATACGATTATCTTTATCAAAGGTGGAGCAATTCAGAAAGTATTTGATATAACACTCACTGTTAGAGTTCCATCTGGGATGACTGAATCTGATCTAGCCAGACCTCTGATAGAGGTTCGCGATTTTGAAACCAGTCAAGTTGAATACGAAATATACACCTATGGAGAAGAAAACGTGATCGTACCAATTTCGGACATAAGGAAATCCAAACAGGAAGACAATGCTATGAAAAAGCTAGCAGAGTCCAAAATCAAGGATGTAATAAGAAGATTTGATCCTGCTGCGCAAATAGAGATGATATCTGATAATAGAGTACAAGTTAGAGTAGCTAATGATGTGATCCCTAGAATAATTGGAAGGGGAGGCTCGACCGTCGCGGAACTAGAAAAGATGCTCGGAATTAAGATTGACGTTGACGTAAAACGACCTGCGCTCGGAGAAGAGATCGAGTTCGATATTACTGAGGCAGGCTCTTCGGTAATGATCACTGTCGACAAAGAAGCAATAGGAAAAATGGTCGATATCTATAAGGAAGATGAATTCATACTTAGCAGCCAGATTGGGAAAAAAGCAAGGATAAAACTTGACAAGAGATCAGAAGGAGGAAGAAAAATAGTAAACTCGGTTCTCACGGGCGATAAGCTTAAGGTATTTTTAAGCAAGCAATAGCACACTCAAGCTCTAGCGATTTTGATTTCATCTTTGTAATTACAAGCTGATTGATTGCTAGCTTGCTGCTCGGTTTGGTAAAGTTAGATTAGGTTTGATTTCCTAATCATTAAAAAATCAATTAAAAAAGTATTATGACAGATTAGAGCACAATTATAAAGTACATATGATATATGCTAGCCAACATTGTTATTCTTGTTTGCATGCTGCAATTCCGCTATACTATTTAGCCAAATTATTCGTTCTCGGGGCATCTGATGCTCTTCAAATATGCTTTAAACGAGCATGCTGCTACACTATATATCTTAATATACTTGGTAGTGTTTGGTCCTTAGGCTCTACAACGTAAAAATTGCTATGAGACGTTAATGATAAAAGATTAAAATTGGATATTGTGTTTTTTTAAGCCAATGCGAACTATTATAATTGCAGGATTTGTGATAGCTCTGGCCTCCGGACTATTTTTGAACTACGCAGGCCATCCATGGCAAGTCTTTGCACAGAAAAACAGTACTTCGAATGCTACTCAAAGTTCAACAGGAAAAGGTAACCCAACTAGTGGCTCTGGCTCAAGTGGGAATGCGACTAGCCAAAAGCAAGGAGGCAGTTCTGGTTCCAGCGGAGGAGGGTCTGCCGGCGGAGGCGGTAACGCAACAACTACCCCAAGCTCCACCGTATCGACGGTAAAAGGTGGACCTAAAGCAGCAGGAAGTGCTTCTCAACTACAGCAAATAACAGGACCGAATGCTTCTCAAATTATGTCATCAAACACACCACTAGGCAATAAACCTGGCCTACAGGGACTAGCCGCTGAAGGTACCACGACTAGCCAAAAGAATACAACTAGCTCAACATCAGGAGGTTCAGCAGGCTCAGCAGCCAACAAGACAGCGGGTGGAGCCAGCTCAGCAGGAAAGAATGCATCTAGCGCAGCAGGCTCAGCAGCCAACAAGACAGCGGGTGGAGCCAGCTCAGCAGGAAAGAATGCATCTAGCGCAGCAGGCTCAGCAGCCAACAAGACATCAGCTGGAGCCAGCTCAGCAGGAAAGAATGCATCTAGCGCAGCAGGCTCAGCAGCCAACAAGACAGCGGGTGGCGGACAGGCTCAAAATAATACAAACCCATTAGCCAAAATCCCAGTAATAGGGAAATTGTTTGGCGGTAAGTAACAACATTAACCATAGAGCAGCAGAAGCAATCAAGCCCTAACTAGAGATAGGGCGAGAGTTCGTGGCCCCGCAAGGGCCACGACAATTACATATACTATTTTTTTTCTTTTGCGCTTCCCATTTTTGTTCCCATAATTTCTTGGAATTTTTATGGCGTATATGATTCTAGGTTATTTTTTATCAAATAAGCTGAGATAAATATGTATGTATGTAGTTATGTAGTTATCTAGTTATCTATATAATTTATGAGGATCAGATTAATATCGATATTCTCAGCTATCATCGTTATCATTGACTAGATCTATTTTAATCTCTATAGTTGGATTGCTTATAGCCGCGGCTGCCGCTGGAACTGCTATATTTTACTTTTCTAATTTGCCATCTGGTAATATTATTTCAGGTTTCTCAAATGAACTTGCAAACTTGTTGGCTGGTCCGATACATACTACAGCACAAGACCAATACCTAAAGACTATAGTAACGGCTAAGAATGCCACACTAGTTGCTGATCTGGCCCTCACTCCAGATCAGCAAAGCAGAGGCCTATCGGGAAGAGAAAAGATGTCAGAGAATCAGGGTATGCTTTTTGTGATGCAGTCTCCAGGTAGATATGGATTTTGGATGAAAGAAATGAAATTCCCACTTGACATATTCTGGCTTGACACAAAAGGCACGGTGGTTTACTTAAAGCAGAATTTGCAGCCTTGCTTAACCATTCTCAACTGTCCTACCTATACTCCTGATACAGATTCTATGTATGTACTTGAAACTGTAGCTGGCTTCTCACAAAGACATGCCATCGCAAAAGGAACACAATTTAATTTCCGCCTGCCTAGTCGATGACTTGTCTCATGTTTTATGAGTGACAATAAATCTGTTCATTACCGGCTTTAGGCATGCTAACATATTTTAAATATAATAAAACTTCTTTATCGGTAGCGATCGTATTTCATTTATTTTCCAAGTATATTACTATACTTATTATGATTCTATCAATACCTTTCTTGCAAAAATCAAATAGGTAGTGTGGCCTATCATTCTCATGGATGGTCTTGTCATTCCCTCCCTTGCTTCTATATTACGAATCATTAATTCAATAGATTCTATGTCGATGTAGCCGTTGTGTTTTAGTTCCATAGATGTCTTTTCAAGCTGATTCATTGTTGGACATATAGCGACAAATGATCCACTTCCCTTTAGTGCTTGATGAACTTCCTTCAGCACGCTCCATGGATCACCCAAGTCAACGATCGCAACATCGATGTCACTTAAAGAAATGCCGCTATGGACATCTCGGTGGTGCATTGTGACATACTCTATCATTCCAGCTTTCTCCAAGTTTTGCCTGGCAGTATTCAAAAAATTCTCATTTATATCAAATGTGTAAATATGTCCGTTTGGCTTTACTATGCTTGCCATGAATGTTGTAAGAGCTGCACTTCCTGTGCCTACTTCTAAAACTCTTGATCCATTCTTTAGTCCTGTTCGAGCTGCAATCAGACCCAAATCTTTCGGATAGACAATTTGTGTGCTTCTCTTTGATTTCATAACAAAATCATAAATAGTAGGCTCTACAAGATAGATCGTTTTCGCTTCTGTTGTCAATATCGAAGATCCATAATCCATTCCAATAACCGAACCAATATCTATAATGCCTAAGTGCGTATGGAATTTTTTATCTAAAGTAGCCTTTGTAAGCCATTTCTTGTTTTGGGTATGAAATAATAAAACGTATGAGCCTTCTTGGATCTTCATAAATAATACTACTAAACGGCTTAGTATACCGAATAAAGAGCCTTACCTATATTATCATTATCATTAACTAGGCTTCTATATTCTAGAGTCGTTTAAAAAGAATTAAAAACCAAAAGAAGAATAACAAGAATAGTTTCTATTTCATAATTATGTGATTGGTGTTTTTCGGATTATCTTAACCTGTACCAGACTTGTGACCAGTTTCGTATCGATGTTACAGGCAGTTGGATACTTGTCGGTCAGTAAGTCAGTCACTGCGTCTCAAGATCTTTGACGACTACTACAACTCAAGGGTCTTGTTCTAAGTCCTTTCTCAATGTTAAGCGCTGAATACAAAAGTCAAAAATACCCCTGAGTGTATCGATCTATGTATTGAATTATAAGTTATTTGAGGATCTTTGTAATGATGTTATATCGCTAGACCCTTCCCTTAGATTTGCTGGCATAGCAGACGAGGATGGCAGGCTCCTAGCTAGTAGCTTTAGGCAGGGTTTAAAACCATTACTAACCGCAGAGGAACGGACCCAATATGCCATTACTGCCGCAACACGTCAGTTCACTAGATTGAGATGGGAATATATTCTAGGGAAAATAGTATATGCCTGTTCCCACTACGCAAAGCTGATTAGAGCGACTATCCCAATCACTGATAACACGAACAGGCTTTCCTACGTGCTGTTAATATCGATGGACAAGCGGACATCCAATTTCCACGAAATAATTATGAAAAAAGTAGTACCGTTAGTTTCAAGGAACACATCTATGCTTCTTAAAGAAGCACATACATAAATTTTATACAGATGCGGGTCATTCCCCCGTGTCAAAATCAATCACTCAACTTAAACTGTATTTGGGCTTTAATTACTATATCATGTGCATCACTGCCTTGCAGATATGCCGCCATCTACAGTAAGAATCGACCCTGACACCCATTTCGCGTCATCAGAGCACAGATAGAAAACTGCGCCCGAAATATCTTCTGGTTCACCAATTCTGCGTAAAGGAAAAGATGATTCGAGCACCTTTTTGGCGTTCTCGTCTTGAAGATATGGATCGATAACTGGTCCGTGGATTGTAGAAGGAACAATGCAATTACATCGAATATTGTATTGACCATACTCCACAGCAACACTTTTGGTGAACATTATAACCGCAGCCTTAGTCAAGCCATAAACTGAGAACGGAACATTGGGAATTGCACGGAGACCGAGTATCGAAGAGATGTTTATTATGCTACCTTGTTGTCTTTCCATCATAATGGGCAAAACGGCCTTCGTGGGTCTGAGCGTCCCAACTATATTCGTCCTAATTAATGAGGACCATTGATCATCTGTCATCATATGAAAAGGCGTAGGGTCATTTAGAACTCCTGCGTTGTTTACAAGAATGTCTATTCTATCAAATGCTGATATGGTTTGATCTATAACATTTAGTACCTCTGCCTCTTTTGTAATATCTGAAGTGATCGCCAAGTGATTCTTTTTGTCACCTATCTCAGAAATTATCTTGGTTAGTTTCTCTCTGTGCCTTCCTACCAAAACGACTTTGCTACCACTGGCAGCCAGTCTCTTTGTTATTGCCGTCCCGACCCCTCCACCAGCCCCAGTCACAATTGCAACCTTGCCCTTCAAAGTCATAACTCGTAAAAAGTCACTCGCTCTTTTTAAAGTACTGTTGACTGATTATAACAGCTCGTCAGCTTCGTGGCATAGCTTACGAGCTGACGAAGGGGATAAGTTATTATTTGACCAGTCACTAGTCAGTGGGTCGCATCAAAAGACTCCTGCTATTGCTTAGGAAAGAAGCACAATAAGCCTTCTTAGTTTTGGCGCTGCTACAAAGAATAACACTTTTAATTACATGCCCAGCTTAGATGAGGCGGGAAGGCGAACGAGTATCGTAAGTCGTATCGTATCTGGGCAAGGCCGAATAGACCGAAAAGCGGATGGAACCAAAAGGATACTACTAGGTGATACAGAAATGGGAATTTCAATGCACAATCCTATCGCCTTAGGAACAATCGGAGGAGGACAGCTTGGTAAGATGATAGCTCAAGAGGCAAAGCGCATGTCATTAAAGGTTATTATACTGGATCCCAGTCATGATTGTCCTGCATCTTTTGTTTCGGACGAAATCATTGTTGCTGATTTTAAGGATGAGGCAGCCATACGAAAGTTGGCAGCAATGTCTGACGTAGTCACATACGAGATCGAGCTTGCAAATTCTACTGCGCTCAAAGATCTAGAGTCAGAAAAATATCCTGTATATCCGTCACCTGAAACACTAAGATTAATTCAAAACAAATACAGGCAAAAATCTTTCTTAAAGGATAACAATATTTCTGTAGCTAAATTCGATATTGTCAGCTCTCAACCGCAGCTTGAACAGCTATGCGAAGAATATGGGTTTCCCGCTATGCTCAAGGCATCTGAGAATTCTTATGATGGCAGAGGTAATTTTTTGATTACTTCCAGGGATAATATTAAACAGGGGCTTCTGACCTTTCAAGGTAAAGAATGTATGCTAGAAAAATTCATTCCGTTTGTAAAAGAAATATCCGTAATGACAGCAAGGAATCCAAGTGGACAGATCGAATCATTTCCAGTGGCCGAAAACATACACTTTAACAATATTTTGGATATGACAATTGTACCTGCTAGGATCTCAGAGAAAATTATGGCTAAGGCACAAAATCTCGCTCAAAAAACTCTTGCCGCGTTAAAAGGTGCTGGCATTTTCGGAATAGAAATGTTTGTCCTTCCGGACGAAGATGTAGTTATAAATGAAATAGCTCCCCGACCACATAATTCTGGCCACTACTCCATTGAGGCCTGTTCATTGTCTCAATTCGAGCAGCACATCAGAGCTCTACTTGATCTTCCGTTATCCAAACCAAGATTGCTGAGTCCAGCAGTTATGCTAAACTTACTTGGTCCTGAAAATGGCTCCGGCCCATACAAAATAGTTGGTTTGAAAGAGTTATTCTCGATACCAGGTCTGAAATTGCATGTCTATGGTAAAAAAATTTCAAAACCTAGGCGAAAGCTGGGACATATAACTATTACATCACAGACAGTCGAAGATGCCATATCAAAAGCAGAGAGAGCAAGAAAGGTAGTTAAGATCGTACTAGATTGTTAGTCAGCGTCCAGTGGTGTGGTGAGAATATAAATAATAACCAGCAAAACAAAAGCCGATGCAAAGACAAGGATAAAGACAAAGGCAAAACAAATACCAAAAAGATACCTTGTTGGCGTAATTATGGGTAGTGATTCAGATCTTCCAGTCATGACTGAAGCGGCTTCCTTTTTGGATTCGTTTGGAATTTCACATGAAATCAGAATAGTTTCAGCACACAGGACGACTAATAAAATGGTGCGTTATGGCAGGGAAGCAAAAACAAGAGGAATCAAGGTCATAATTGCCGGTGCTGGCGGCGCCGCGCATCTTCCCGGAATGATCGCTTCAATTACGCCATTACCCGTAATTGGAGTTCCAATTAAAACAGCCAGTCTTGACGGCCTTGATTCTCTTATGTCCATAGTACAAATGCCTGCCGGTGTACCCGTAGCCACAGTAGCGATTAACGGAGCCAAGAACGCAGCAATCCTTGCGTCCGAAATACTTGCCCTAGAAAATAAAAGAATTGCTGCCAAAATTAAAAACTTTAAGAGAAACCTTGAGCGAGACGTGCTACGGAGAGCAGGAACAGTGGAGCAAAATTCCTATACAAACCTGAGATCCAAATTAGCATCAGCTTCGACATCAACAACAAGATCGTCAAAGTTAAAAAGAACAAGAAGAACATGAACAAAAAGCCGGCAGCGTTGGGAGTTAAGTAATGGAATTGCGAGGGGCACTCGTATTCGAGGCAGTGGTGATACTAGCAGCGGTCATGTTATCGTTGTAGCTGCCGTTGTCATCCTTATTGTCACCTCCTTTGTTGCTGTTGTTCTTATTGTTGTTGACGTGATTGTCATCTTCATCTTCATCATCAACGTTGGTATTTGCAGACCAAAAACCTCTTGTCTTGTCTCGACTCAAGGTGCCTTCTAACAGCAACATTGTTCTCAGGTATCTGGCCAGGTCAGTTACTGTAACTATACCAACTACTTTTCCCTCCTGGATTATTGGTAGCCGTCTAATGCCTTTATTGGCCATTCTCTGCACGGCTACCTGTATTGGTGTATCTGGCTCCGCGACTGTTCGTATACTTGACATTAGGGTGCCGATTTTTATTGCAGATGCCTCTAATTGTTTGGCACAGACCTTTTTGACAAAGTCGCGTTCAGTTATAATGCCCTTGGGCACACCATCCTTTACAACAATTAGGGAACTTATTCCTCTCTGTGACATTATCTTGGCCGCTTCTAACGCCGTTTCGCCTTCATCAATCGTTACTATGTCTTTTGTCATAATGTCACGAACTACCTCACCCATCATTACTAGTCTTTTCCTAAAGAATAAAAACCTTGTAATCCTCTAGTTGATAGTGTGTATCAACATATAACGAGAGAAAAATTAGCTGCTGCTTGGTAGCGAGCATATTCTGTAAGCACGTTTGCCAAAAGAAAATCCAACACATATAATATAGAGTACACATTAAGTTTATATGTTTAAGAATTAAGAATGCAAGCAACTTCAGAGCATCTGGAAAATAAACACAAAATTGGTATTGTAGTTTTTCCTGGCAGCAATTGCGATAGAGATGTTTACTCCGTTTTAAACAATGATCTCAAAGTAGGCGCCGATTTGATATGGCATACAAGTGACAAAATCAGCAAATATGATGCAGTTGTAATTCCAGGAGGTTTCTCGTATGGCGATCGTCTTCGTGCCGGCATTATTGCCGCTCACAGTCCTATTATGGATAAAATTAAACTAATGGCAAAGGACGGCATCCCTATTTTAGGCATTTGTAATGGATTTCAGATTCTTGTGGAATCGTGTTTGCTTCCTGGCGCTCTTCTCATGAATGACTCGCTTAATTTTGTCTGTAGATGGACCGACTTGAGAGTGGATAACAACAAAACACCATTTACAAATCATTTCTGTGACCGGGAGATATTTAGTATCCCAGTAGCTCATGGGCAAGGGAGATATGTAGCTGACAAGAAAACGTTAAAAGAACTACAGACGAATAATCAAATTGTATTAAGGTACAGTGGTGATAATCCCAATGGCTCTACTGACTGTATAGCTGGTATATGCAACCGTGAAGGAAATGTAATGGGATTGATGCCACATCCCGAGCGAGCAAGTGAAAGTATTCTTTGTCATAAACCGGCCTCAAATAAAGCTATTAAGATATTCAAATCTCTTGTTTCTTATCTTACAGATAAAAACAGCTACGACAAGGAGGATAAGTTCAGCGGCACTGATAGTAGAACTAGCAGTAGGATCTTATATCACTCGATAAACAAGACAAAATACTAAATTAAAAGAAAAGAATATGAGCATACTTACCAACCAAGAATTAGAGTATCTTACTCGCAAGTTAAAGCGTCGACCAAATTCAGTTGAAACAGATATAATAGGAGTTGAGTGGTCAGAACACTGTTCATACAAGTCCTCCAAAAAGTATTTACGACTTCTTCCTTCTAGAGGCCCGCGAGTCATAATTGGTGCTGGACAAGATGCTGCCGCACTAGACGTCGGTGACGGATATGTTATCTCTGTTCACATTGAGAGTCATAATCACCCGTCAGCAATTGAGCCATACGGCGGGGCAGCAACAGGAGTTGGAGGAGTAATCAGGGATATCATTTCAATCGGGACTCGACCTATAGCTATTCTTGATGCGCTGAGATTTGGGCCAATTACGGATCCAACCCTCACGACAAGCTCAAAGTCAAAATGGCTCTTGAAGAATGTCGTTAGTGGAATAGGAGATTATGGTAACTGTATTGGGGTTCCCACGGTTGGAGGCGAAGTCGAATTTGACTCTTCTTTTGAAGATTATTGTCTAGTCGATGTTGCTTCAATAGGGATTGCAAAAAAAGAGCACATTATTGCGAACAAGGGGGACATCGACGACTTGATTATACTTGCTGGAGGCTCGACGGGAAGGGACGGAATTCATGGTGCATCGTTTGCGTCAGCAGTTTTAGAGGACGAAGATAACAGGTCAGCAGTACAAATTCCTGATCCGTTCTTGGAGAAGTTGTTGTTAGAAGCAACAATGGAAGCTGTCGAGCATGACTGTATAAAGGCCATGAAGGATCTGGGAGGAGGTGGTCTGGCTTGCTGCTTGTCAGAAACCGCTGACAGTCTAGGGAGACGATTTGAGATCGAACTAGAAAATGTGCACACCAAACATCAAGACATGTCCGCAGCAGAAATAATGATATCTGAATCACAGGAGCGGATGCTCTACATAACCGATAAATCAAAGTTAAAAAAATTAATTTCTATATTCGACAAGTATGAAATTAGACACGCTATTATCGGAACGGTGAAGGACGGCTCCACAGTCGAGATCAGATTTAGAGGAGACATTGTAGCATCATTGCCATCAAATGTCTTTGCTCACGCCCCGCTTTTAGACAGACCGACTAAGCCACCACTATATCTTGATAGATTGGACAAAAAGAATAAAAAAGAAAAGAGCAATAACCACCACAGTAATAGTCGCAAAGATAAAAGTACTAGCAACTACATTCAGAGCGATAATGACGATTACAATCTTTACTGCTTAGATATGCCAAAAGATATTCCTGATATTAATGAAATATTAATTCAGCTAATGTCTAATCCTACGATATCTAGCAAAAGATGGATTTATAGCCAGTACGATCATGAAGTCGGCCTACGTACGGTATTAAAACCTGGCTGTGCTGATGCTTCAGTCCTGAGACTTGAAAATGGTAAATTTATTTCAGTAAAATTAGATGGCAACAGCAAGCACTGTTATTTGGATCCATATAATGGAACTATGGGTTGCTTATCTGAATCGTGCCGAAATATAATTTGTACCGGAGCTAAACCTATTGGCATAGTGGATCATCTACAATTTGCTAGTCCAGAGGACCCTGAGGTATTTTGGACATTTGTTCAAACGATAAATGCGCTAAAAGACTATTGCAAATTTATGAATATTCCAGTCGTAGGAGGCAAGGTCAGCTTTTATAACGAAACGAATAAGGGACCAATAAAGCCATCTCCTGTAATAGGTTCAATTGGTATTATAGAAAAAGAATCATGGATTACGGAATCCGGTTTAAGGGACGGCGACTCCATTTTCATTATAGGATTTACTTATGACGAAATGGGAGGTTCAGAATATTACGAATATTTTCATAATATCGCACAAGGAACAGTTCCCGAGGTCGATCTGGCGCATGACAAGCTAAATGCAAATGCAATTTTGCATCTTATCAAAAATAATGTAGCCGGTTGCGTACACGATTGTTCTAAAGGCGGACTTGCAATAGCATTAGCCGAGATGGCCATACAAGGTGATATAGGAATTACAATAGATCTTAACCGTATACCTAACTCTTGCTCTAGGATCGACAATCTATTGTTTTCAGAATCACATTCACGTTTTATCTTTGGAGCCAATCGCGGTGAGGAGGTGACAAAACTGCTTGCAAAATTCAAAGGCCTTTATTTTGCTGAGATTGGAAAGGCAGATAAGAAGAGTGAAAAGATGACATTTAGGAATGTAAATGTAGAAGAAGCAGGGACTCAATCTTCGAATTTTTCTTCTATTCCCGCTGGAGGAGTAATTGTTGCTGTCGATGTACCTTTGGAAAAATTGGCAAAGACCACTACTGTTGTAGAAGATATAATGAGCGGATAGCTATATGCAAAATCCGACGGTAGATGCATTATTTATGCTCATTGTGCATTTATCTGACAAGAAATTAAGGTGACCGTTTATAAAATATACATGCATCTATGTATTATATTTAAGCCGCTAGGTTTTGGACCGAACTGTTTTATCGTATAATCATAGAAACTTGAAACTACAATATTTTTTATAGCTGTATGTCAGATAAGTAGGTAGATATGGCAAAATTTTGCCACGAAATGCACTACATTCTGCCTATATCTGTGATTTGCGTTGCTCATTCCGCTTTGTGGCCATTATTATTGCATCACAAATTGGAACATGCTTTTTATTTTGATACTGGCTGTAATAATAATAAATATGGTAATGGTGCTGGAGATGATACTGATATCTAGTAAACGAGGCTGTTCGATAGCAGTTGGTTCATGAAAACTGCGGCGTCGTCGGCATCTTTTCTCTGAGCGGCCACAATGTTGTACCATTTGTAATAGACTGCCTTAGATCTCTTCAGCATAGAGGACAGGAATCTTGGGGTTTTGCAGTTCCCGTGAAAGCTCCTTTCAAAAGGCTTGGGCTGGTTTCTTCTTGCGCATCTGAATTTCAGTCAATTATAAAGACATACAGCTCTAATGGCGCAATAGGACACGTTCGCTATTCTACATTTGGAAGGAGCTCACTGGAGAATGCCCAGCCACTCAAAGTAAAGGATCTGTGTATCGCTCATAATGGAACAATCGCAAACGTAGAAGAGCTATCAGCTATGGTCGGGGGCTGCACTTTTACGCCGCAAACAATGAGCGATACCCTTGTCGCAGCGCAGAGGCTTCTAATGCATCTGGCCGATGGACAAAATATGACAAAAGCTTTGAACATTCTGAAGGGAGAAATGATAGGCTCTTTTTGTTTCACTTTTTTAACTGATGACGGTTCTGTATATGCCGCGAGGGATGCGAAAGGATTCCGTCCCCTTATCTTAGGTCATCATGAACAAACCCGTACGTATATTGTTGCCTCAGAATCTTCAGCTTTGTCTGCCGTCGGTGCCGATTTAATACGTGATGTTTATCCAGGAGAGCTGATAAGGCTAAACACAAATGGGATCGAATCCCAACAATTCTCTGAAGAAAAACGGCGTGCGCATTGTGCCTTTGAATATACATATTTTGCTCATCCAACCAGTGTTATCGAAGGCATCAATGTATATGAAGCAAGAAAGAAGATGGGCAAGTACCTGGCAAAGAAGTTTCCCGTCCCAGATGCAGATGTCGTCATACCTGTTCCTGACTCTGCCAGGCCTGCAGCGTTAGCGTATGCTCAAGAATTATGTCTTCCCTATGAAGAAGGCTTACTTAAAGATCGATATAGAAAGAAAGGACAAATGCGAAGCTTCATAGAACCCTACCATGAAGACAGGGTAGAAATCAACAAGGGGATAATACCTATTCGTGAAGTAATCGAAGACAAGCACGTCCTGATAATAGATGACAGTATCGTCAGAGGAACTAGCTCTGCTTCTATAGTTAAAACTCTAAGATCCGCAGGAGCGAAAAGGATTAGTATGATTGTAACATTTCCTCCGATTCGCTATCCATGCTATGCAGGCATTGATTTTCCTTCGCAGCAGGAGCTACTTGCGTTTCATCATATGGACGATGAGGCTCAACCTAATGGAGTTGCCGCATCTTCAATAGCAAACTCTATTGGTGCTGACTTTGTAGCATATAACGATACTTACAATTTAGCTGAGGCCATCGGGATATCGGAGAATGACCTTTGTTTTAGTTGCTCGAATGGTAATTACTCACCTCTAGGCATTAAACCGCTTTTCAAATCTAGAGAGCAAGTAAAAGGCGAAGCAAAAAACACAAAGACATAACTTGAGTTTTTTTGCTGCTTTTTGTAGTTGTTGTCGGTTGAAGCAACTCTTTTACGATGCAGTAGTATAATGGATGGCGGTATTCGTCGTAATAATTATAATAACAATGTCGAGTCTATCAATAATAAATTGAATGATTCTCTATGAATTACCAAATGTCTTCTCTTAGCTTCTATTTACGGAGGGTCTACAAACATTGTTTGGGATTCTTGCTGAAATGAAAAATTCTATATTTAAAAAAGGCCCTCTTGAAAATGTTATCAATGGCTAATCAACTCCATTGAATTCAATGAAATGAACTTTGTGAGCCGATATTAGATCCGACCAAGAGACTGTACTGTGCATTTGCTTACAACCGGATTGTAAATACGTAAGTCTTCGCACAGATTACGGACGATTTTTTCTGCTTCGCTCTGACTTTTTTCCCTTACTACCATCTTGAGCGTCTTGGCTGTTCTTACTGACTCAACACTAGAGTATCCGCCTTTAATTATAAGGTCTTTCTGGATAGTCTCGCCTTCGGGATCATTTATGTGTTCTTTATTCTCTATTGTAACACATACGACGAATTTTGACATAGCGACCGGAATGCTTTAACCGCCCAGATTATTAACTATAACTATAGGTCATACATCTTTTGGATATATCGTACAACCTAACGAAGGTATTAATTACCTGTGCTTATGGAATTGTGCTGGTTTTGAATACTGACGCAAACGGCGGTCATGTAGCTCAGCCTGGTTAGAGCGAAGGTTTTGTAAACCTTAGGTCGTGGGTCCGAATCCCACCATGACCTCTTACAAAAGCAAAACAAAAGGAAAAGGAGAAGGAGAAGAATTAGAATTAGAATTAGAATTAGAAGACGACGATGAGAAAAAACAATATAGTGACGACATGACAATAATGATACCGTAACGCCAATCATTGATGTTATGATAGCACATAAAAAAACAGTGTTGATTTTTCCTAACGATAACGCAAATCTTTTTTCCCTTCAACCATCGTTCATAGTCTTAGCTTTCTTGCTAAAATGATAAACCGATATTAGAACAGTCAATTTAACGGATCACGGGCACATTATTTATGTAAGCCAAGTATTACTTTTTCCAATGAAATTGATTCGTAAAGGTAAAGTAAAAGACGTCTACGATTTGGCAGATGGAAGAATTTTGTTC
>JBKPMK010000358.1:0-1607 GCA_046732115.1 Thermoproteota archaeon | reverse complement strand
ATCATGTTGATGAATCATGTTCGGTCTTACCTTGCAACATTTATTAGAATTAGGACTTTTTAATAATCACCGTCGATTTGAAATCAAATAATAAAATGAGCTACAATCGTGTCGGGATTGATCTGAAAAAGATCCGTCGAGTCCAAAAATCAATTGGCGATAGCATTTCTGCTACTCATTCATTTCCTGCTTTCGGAAAGGTTATTTCAGGTTTTGGACATTATGCAGGACTAATAGATATTGGTTCAAAAGTCCTTGCATTACATTCTGATGGAGTAGGAACAAAGTTAATAGTAGCTCAATTAATGGGACGCTTTGATAGCATAGGAATCGATTGTATTGCAATGAATGTTAATGATGTAATTTGTGTTGGTGCACAGCCACTTGCGTTTATAGATTACATCGCATTGAAATCTGCAAACGATCATCTTGTAAGAAAGATTACGAAAGGTCTGGTTAAAGGGGCAAAACAATCGGATATGGCAATAATTGGAGGAGAGACTGCCATCTTGCCCGATCTAATTAGTGATACAAGTGAAAATGCATTCGACTTAGCTGGTACAGTGCTTGGAGTTACTGAAAAGTCCAATCTAATATTGGGTGATAAAATCAAGACTGGCGACGTAATTTTGGGAGTAGAAAGCAGTGGGTTACATTCAAATGGCTATACACTAGCACGTAAAGTTCTTCTCTCAAAGTATTCTGTGGAAGATACGGCACCCTATCTTATTCATACAGTCGGAGAAGAGTTGCTTGTACCTACGACAATCTACAAGAAACCGGTAATGGATATATTGAATCAAGTACATATTTCGATTCATGGTTTTGCCCATATCACTGGCGGGTCTTTTGCAAAACTGACTCGTCTAAATATGAACGTGGACTATAAACTCGATAATTTACCGGGTAGTAATGGAATATTCAAACAGATACAAGTAGATGGACACATTGAAACAAAAGAAATGTACAGGACATTCAACATGGGAATAGGATTTTGCATAATACTTCAAAGACGTTATGTTGATCCTGTAATCAGTATATTCGAAAAATATAATATGACTTGTGCTCAAATAGGAATAATACCCGATAAAAAGAAGAATAAATACGGAAGAGTCATAGCCAAAATAGATGGAAGAAACGAGGTACTATAGGCACTATAGCAAAAATTAAGTAAGATAACTGGATTTTGTCTTGGAGAATAATCTTATCCCAGAATTATGCTGAAATAAAAAATAACATTCTTATTTTTAGTCATGGACAGAAATAGTATTTGAGATTCTGCGGATATACTCTACTTATAGCAATACACGAAGCATAATTTGCACGATTCACAGACCTTTATGAGAAATTAATTTGTCCGATTCTTTTATTCTTGTAATCTTCCATATAGTTGTCACGGCTGTTTCTTTATTTTACAAATTAGCCTTTATGCATTATCATCTACGTTAGTGTTTGAATAAATAGCGTATAACTTTATTACCAAGAATAATATTGCTCCTTGGTATGATATCATCATTAGTTACAGTAATATCTGAGCAAATATAGTGACTAAATGTCAAAAATATACAAAAATTAATATTTGTTGATTATCATCCTTTTCAAAACGT
>JBKPMK010000357.1:0-8024 GCA_046732115.1 Thermoproteota archaeon | reverse complement strand
CTTGGTTTTACCGGCTAGCGTAGTAGATAATTACTCTATACATAGACCATATGAGATACCTGCTCTTGTATTATTTGTAATCGCGTTATTTTATTTTTACAAGAATCAGCTTTATAAGAGAAACGACGCCTTCTATAAAGGGCTACTAGGATATCTAATAGTTGACATTTTCGCTCAAATAATAATGTCTTACTCTGCGATATCATTTGACACAGCACATAATGTAGCTCATGTTCTCAAAGATGCGGGTTATTTTATTAATATCATAGCATTAGCATTGTCAAGTATTGAATATAATGCACGGTTAAGAGAAATAAATCAAAGATTGAAGGAAAGCAACGAGAGATTAAGTGAAAGAGAAGAAACAATTCGTATTCAATATGAAAGACTAAAAGAATCAGATAACATGAAGAAGGAATTTATCAATGTAGCAGCTCATGAATTGCGAACACCTATACAGCCTATTCTTGGCTTGACCGAATCTATTCGATCCAAAATAAAAGAACCACAGCTACAGGAATTGCTTGATGTTACTATAAGAAATGCAAAAAGGCTGCAACGCCTCACAGAAGATATATTAGATGTCACAAAGATTGAAAGTCATTCTCTAAATCTAAAGAAAGAGCAGTTTAATCTAAATGATGTTATAACAAATGTTATTGAAGATATGATAGCAAATACTGCTCAGAAAAGCCAACATGCAAATCTTATAAAATTGGCGTATACACCCAGCGATATTTTTATAGATGCGGATAAGGCAAGAATAACCCAAGTAATTTCCAATTTACTAAGTAATGCTGTTAAATTTACTGAAGCAAAGGTCAACGAAAAAGGAGGAGGAATTATAAATATTAGTACTGAGAAAATTGATGATAGTCACCAGGCTATTGTCAGTATAAAGGACACAGGTATAGGAATAGATTCAGAAATACTACCTAAGTTATTTGAAAAGTTTGCGACAAAGTCCTATCAAGGAACTGGATTAGGCTTGTATATCTGCAAGAGCATCGTTGAAGCCCATGGCGGCAAGATATGGGCTGAAAATAATAACAAAAATGACACTGGGATACAAGGAGCTGCCTTTACATTCAGCATACCAATCAGCAAAGAAAATAACAGGTCGTATGCAACAAGAGTGAAGTAAATAACTTTGAAAAAACAAATGACTAATAATGGGAATACACTAATACATGGCATGGACTTTGAATTTATAGTTGATACATCATATGTTGTATTAAACTCCTGTGTGTATGGAATAATGGTTTTTGAAGACATATTATGTATCAAAGATCTGTATTATACCATGATAGGATAAATTAAACAGAAATTTTTGCTGTTAACTTGGATTGTCTTAGCAATGCTATCTGATGTATATGATACATATGATACTCAGACAGACAGGACTAATTCCTTTAAGTCTGATACACCAAAAATTGACTTCTACAAGAATGTGTTCCAAATGTTAACAATATTACTATTATTGAGAACACCATACATATCATATCCGTCATATTGAAATCTTTGTAATATTGTGTTTCAAACTGTTACTGGTGATTGCTCCAAAATCTTGGTTGCAAAAGAAATCAATAATATGTGTAAGATGGCTTAGCAACTATCATGCCAGTTATACAAATTACAATGAGCGAAGGAAGGTCTGTAGAACAGAAAAGAGAACTAGTTAAAGTATTGACAAAAGAGATAGCAAGGATTATGAAAAGAGAGAATTGGGGAAATGCTGGAATTTTAGGAGCGGATATGAAATAGTGGTTTATACTAATAACAGGATGATGATTATGGTAACGACAAGGAAAATACTACTTCAACATTAGACATTATAGAATTTTGTATATTCTATAATGAGACTCTAGGTTGGTTCAAGAATCAATTTGACAATGCCTGCTTCGGCTTTTATCTATATTAACAGTTAGATTGTCTTTAGATTTGCTTACTATTTTTTTCTAATATTTTAACAATACATCCACATTATTAAATAATCAACCTATGAAATTACATATTCATGGCCGTGGAATTGCCAATAAATACAAATTTTTAATGCGTATTTCAACGAGTCAATTTTACAAGACTATGGACTACCATCCAAGACCATAAGAAGCTAGGCAAATGGGTACTGAATTATAGTGTCAACCATACAGATCCAAGTAAAATGACTACAAAATGAATTTAGATTTAAGCTTAGCTGTCTCTCTATTTTACGTACCTGAGAAGCTAACAGTAGACAAACTTTGCAAAATGTCTACTAAAAACGCAGCTTGACTTGCACCATACCTAAATCAGTCTATGGCTTATAATGGAATATGTATTCCTTAAAAATTGCAGAAATAAAAACAGTATTCAATGGTTTGCAAACACTATATGAGACATATTTGCCAAAAGCAGACCCTGTATTGATTCATGATTTGTTATTGCGAGAACAGGAAAATCCTAAAGTTGCACCTTTTTATATGGTAGAAGTGTTTACAAAATCAGGAACAAATTCACAAGCAAAAAGGAATTTAATATTCAACAAGACTGGTATGATTCCAGCAATATACGATAACGGTACTCATTACGTAGCTAATCACAGGCTAACTTCAGAAATGCTAGAGCAGATATGCAAAGATGAAGATGTTTTGGAGGTTACAGGAGAATACACAGGTGGTATTGGAGGATGGGGTGCTTCTCATGAGCATAGAGAGCATACGCATAGTAACAAACAATATGAATACGATTACACTGCCGCATAATAGCCCCCACACTTCTTCCTCTTGCCCCTTTTTGTTCCAACGGGTCATTCTAGACCTAGCATATCTGAATATTCCTGTCTAGCAGACAGTGTAAGGGAAGCAATTGAAGACATTTATTATGACATCAAACAACCAAAGCAAGCATTAAACGATGCTTCAGCAAAGTCTGCAAAGGCTTTAGGATGGTAGATAAATATAGCATAGTATCAGCTTATCAAATGCATGATTAATAGTTACCAATATTCAGTATCGTCTGGTATAGCATAATATCTCTAATGTCTCCATGCTAAGAGAATCAGCATGACCAGATGATGGTTTATAACCCTTTTTTGGTTTCGGTTATGTGAATATTTACACAACCTCCTCAAAATGATAAACTTTAACGCCAACCTAAATTCATCAATATATCGTTATAAGTTGTTGACTCTGAAATATGCAGTCGTTATATACTACTGTAACCTTAGAACTTGAAAGATGGTTTACTGGGATCATGGCTTGTGATGTAGGTATAATGACAAAAGAAAATAATAATGCCAATAAAATATGGTAATAAATATGAAAATAGTGGACCTTACACTTGAAATTACTTCAGATATGATAACCTTCCCTGGATATCCGTTGCCTACTTTTATAAAATGGTCAAAATTTGACACTCAAGGTTATATTTCAGAAGTTATGTTTTTGGGTACTCATACAGGAACACATATTGATGCTCCATTTCATTTCAATCCAAATGGCCAAACCATAGATCAAGTTGAAGTCAATAGATATATTTGCAATAATGCCATACTTATGAAAATACAGAAGAATTCCAATGAAACTATCACTAGTGATGATATAATACGCAATAGTGAATACGGAATAAGAGAAAAAGACACTGTTGTCTTCTCAACAGGATGGGAAAATCAAATCAAGGAAAAAGATAACTATATAAAAAATAATCCGGGTTTATCAAAGGATGCAGCAGAGTATTTGGTAGAGAAGAAAGTTAATGCCGTAGGAATAGATTGCCCGAGCATTGATATAGGTACTGATAGCGGATTTATAGCTCATAAAACGCTCCTGTCAAATCAAATTCTAGTAGTAGAAAATTTATGTAATTTATATAGATTTAACAATGATAAATTTATGCTCTTAATCACTCCTCTAAAACTTACAGGCATTTCAGGTTCACCTATCCGTGCTATCGGTATCGAAGAATAAACCAAGTGAATACCTACAATGAAATTGGCTATTAGTTATAAATTGCTAGCCAAAATCTTTATTGAATAGCAATTTTACCGATAACTATTGATTATAGATGGAAAGAGTAAGAAAAAGACCATCCTAAGAACCATTCGCATAGATAAGGACTTAGATGATGCCTTAGATAAAGATGCTGAGGAACATGGCGTTAGTGAAAATGCACTCATTGCCTCAATACTTACGAAATATATTGAGTGGGATAGATATGCCGAAAAGTTTGGTCGTGTTTCTTTGCCTAGTGAGGCTCTGAAAGCTATAATTGAAGCTACTGAACCAGATAAATTAAGAAATGCTGCTGAAGAATTTACAGCATCAGTACCTAAGGACTACATCATGTTCCATTATAGGAAGTTAGATGTTGCGGCGTGTCTTTTACAATTGTCATTTCTATCAAGATATGCTGGAATGTTTAAATGTGAACTTCAGACAGAACAGGAGAGAAACTATACAGTCACAATTCATCATAAATTTGGCGAGAAGTGGTCTTTCTGGTTAAAGGAATCTATTTCTATTGGCTTATTTAAAAATGTCTTGGGAATTGTTCCAAAGACTCATCTAAGTAAAAATTCAGTAATATTTACATTTGCTTTACCTTAACTCTATCCATTTGGAAGATTATCAAGTGTAGTTGTAACATTATTCCCAATTCTTAATTTCAACTCTATTGTTCCCTTTATTTTCATACACATAAATTTTATTATCTTCTTCATGTGCTGTTTTCTTATGTGAGTCATCACAAAATGGTTGGTCATTGCTCAAACCATACATATAGATCCGTATACTTTTTGCTCCAGCCTTAATCACCATAGATTACAAAAACTAATATACATAGTGAAGTCGAAAGGAGTTGATTTTAGATATAATTTTAGTTGGTATGTTAGAGGACCTTATTCATCTGATTTGGATAATGATGGGTTCTATTTCATGAAAACATTACAGGCTGGAACACGGATGGATGAATATGAACCTACTCTATCAGAATTAGCAGTTATAAATAAGATTCATAATGCTCAGAAGATACTTAATGATTCAAATAATGCTGATCTAGTGGCGTCGTATCTTTATCTACAACCTAATTATCAAGGCACTTCAGATCGCGAGCTGACTATTGGAAAACCCCGTTTTAGTTTGGAATATGTAAATAATATAATTAATGAATGGAATGAGCTAACTGCGTAATGCTACTAACCTAACTTGGTCATCACTAGTAGCAAAATAACCATTAAGTCAAGCCTTGAATATCGTCGCCATATTTTAATAACCCGCCTGGAAATTATTTTACCTTCCTAGCGTTTTAAAGTCAGTTATAGGAGCCCATAAGGCTCATGTAGTAAGAAATGATGCTATTTTCACATACTTATCATATTATTATTTGAGGCATAAAATTTTTAAACTCCAAAATCTAATGGAGTACTATTCCCTCAAGCAAAACTATTCACAATGAAATACTATAGATTTAACCGTAGGGGAAGATATGATATGTTTGCTCTTCATACCTACCTCAAATCACAGAAAAACAGTTATATGGTTAATACAGACAGGTCAAAAAAGCTAAACTCAGGCTTCTATGAAAATGAGGTCTGGGGTGCTTTACATAAAGCTTGGAAATGTTATGTCATTGCCAAAAACAAACGATAGGTGAGAGAATGCAAGTCTATGCACAGAGGGTCCAAGAGTTGCAGCATGACTTAGGACTACCAATTAGTTCGTTTCATAATATAGGAAAGTCAGCAACGAGCTTTCTATGCGAACTCGCACAGAAGATGCCGATAATCAAGAACAAGAAGTATCGTGTGAAGAATATCATACTGACCGATACGAACAGGAAAGATTCACTGACGCATATACTGAAGACTTCAGAGATGATTATGATAATGTTGATAGGTTTACTGATGATAATGCCTATCGTGAAAATTTTACACACGTATATACCCCTCAAAATCTCTATATACTATATGATAACAAAGTCCTAATTCTAAAACAATAAAGATGTAAAGTATAGAATTGAACTATGTTGTCCAAAATTCAAAATGAATATTGCATTTCTGTTTCCAATCTCAAAAAACGGTATGGCAAGAATATTGCATATGCAGTAAATGATATTACATTTAATGTGGAGTACGGAACAGTCTTTGGTTTTTTAGGTCCAAATGGTGCTGGAAAGACTACAACATTAAGAATTCTCACTACTCTTCTTAGGCCATCATATGGAAGTATATACATTTTTGGAAAAGACCTTATGAAAAATCAATTAGAAATTAAAAAGAGAATAGGCGTTGTATCTCAGAATCCTAGTTTTGAAACAAATTTGACAGTAGAAAGAGCACTCGATCTGTATGGTATGTTATGGGGACTAAATAAAAAAATTAGAAAGGAAAAAATAAATGAAATCCTCAATACATTTGATTTAGAGTCTCTTAGAAATGTTAAGAACGATGAACTTTCTATAGGTCAAAGGAGAAGAGTTCAGGTTGCACGTGAGTTTATACACGAAATGGATCTGCTTTTTCTTGATGAACCAACAGTAGGCTTAGATCCTTCTGCTAGGCGACTGCTTTTAGATTACATTAAAAATCAGGTAAAAATGGGTCTTACAGTTTTCTTCACTACACATATAATGGAAGAAGCAGAATACCTATGCGATAAAATCGCCATTATAGATAGGGGAAAAATAACAGCCTTCGATACACCAACAGGGTTAAAACAGAAATATGGTAAAAGAGCTAAGACTATCGAACTTACATTTAAAGATGTATTGAGTAAGTTCTTTATTCAGTTGCTTAATACTACAATCAGTAAGAAACAAGACAGTGGTAATAGTAATTCATACATTAACCTTAATGGAACATATACAGTTACAATAACAGTCAACAATGCAGAGGAAATCATCTCTGATGTATTGAAAATTGTTTATGAAAATGGTTTGGAGATAGAAAGTATTTCTATAAATAGGCCATCACTAGAGGAAGTTTTCTTATCGATAGTTAACAATGACGATTCAAGAAATGAACAGTCAATTAATGGTGAACGAACGGCCAAATGTTGATGATATACAAAATCCTGTTATTGGTGTATAGAAACCTTGTCGCTGCTATTGACAAGATATTCTTAGTTTGGATTGTAGCCTTTCCCATTGTTTATATATTTATAGTAGGTTATGCATATTCTGCGCTGATAGGAGATCAAAGTATTAAAATAGGTACCCTATCTGCTACATATACTTCATTTTTAACCGCCGGTATGATTGGATTTAACGCTATGAATGGTAGTTCTGTGGCGGGTAGCATTGTTTGGAATGATAAGAGAAACGGTATGTTTCAGCAGTTGCTAGTCATGCCATTCAGTAAGGTCCATTATATCATTGGAAATCTTGTAACGATTATTATAATTGGATTAGCCAGTGCCGGAATTATTATATTAATTGGGTTCCCGACAATCTCTGAAGATATAAACATTACACAATGGAGCATACCTTATACTGTATACGCATTAGTAGTAGGCTCAATATTCTTTGGTTCTTTTGCAATAATTTTATCAACTAAAATTAAAAATAGCGAGACACACAATGTGATTAATAATGGTCTTTTCTTGTTTTTTAGTTTTGCTAGTTCAGCTTTTTATCCTGCACATGGATTACCAGTTCCGTTATCAGCTGCTTTTTACATTAATCCATTGACATATATAGTAGACATTAGCAGAGCCGGAATATTTTCACAGATAGATGCGTTTACCAATATAGAAGTGCTCATCATAAGCATTCTAGCAGCAACAGTATTTATGATTGCAACTAAATCAATGATAAATATGAAGGTAAGTCAATGAAGATATATAGGTAAGATACCATAAGCAGAAGTTAACTAGTTGTAGAAGCAGTAAGTTGGTTTAATCAACCTTTTTACTGCCAAATAAGCAGGATATGTAACCATAGCATGTCCAACCCTGATCCCATGTTCTTCAATCAGTGATGAGTATGAATAACCCGCTATGAAAATATAGACTATAGGGAAAACTACTTGCCAGATCAGAAAAACCTTG
>JBKPMK010000356.1:0-7240 GCA_046732115.1 Thermoproteota archaeon | reverse complement strand
AGTGCTGATATTGGTAATAGTAGCAAAAATGCAGCAAAACCAATTTGTGAAGAATGTGGTCTTGGTTGCTATTCAGTACTTGTTGCAAATGGCATCAAAGGAAACTAATTGCTGCACACAATTAGGAGTCATTTTAAATTTTGTTTATGACTGCTTATACGAACTTGAAGATGTAAGGGTGTCAGGTAGAACGCACTATGTTACGCATTTCTAATGTCAGTTAATTAGTTAATGATTTAACGACATCTGTATGACTTCCAATCATCGTTTTCAGCTTATGAATTCCATATCCACTTTTAGACGATATAGCTATTGGATTTGATAACTTTAAATTGTTTGCAATATAGTTCTTCATTTGTTCTGAGTCAATAACACTATCGAATTTGGTCAAAATTACAAAAACCTTGGACTTGTCTACTTTTAGCTCATCTAAAACATCCCAACAGCTCTCATACTTTATTCTAATATCTTCAATTTTCTCTGACATATCTATCAAAAGTAATATCAAATCTGAAGCGAGTGATTCCTCTAATGTTGATTTAAATGCATCTATCATATAGTGAGGAAGCCTACTGATAAAACCGACTGTATCTATAAGTAATAATTCTTCTCTTCCTCTACCATTATTATCTACTTTAAATGACCTTGTAGTTGTGGAAAGTGTCGTAAACAAACTACTTGAGGTAATTTTATTCTCGGAAGTAAGCAGGTTAAATAATGTAGTTTTTCCTGAACTAGTGTAACCTACTAGTGAAACAACTGGCATTTCAGTTCTCAGTCTTTGTTGATGGTAAAGCTCACGTTTTTGGTGCGCATCAGCAAGCTTTTCTTTTATAAAAGACATACGCCTTTTTAGGTCTCGGAATTTTACATCAACAATGTAGACTCCCATACCACCTTTTCCTGGTCTTTCGCTACCTGAATTCAGTCTTGCATTTTCTCTTATACGTGGCATTTCGTATTTAATTTCAGCCAGTTCAATCTGTAATTTTGCCTCGGTAGTAGTTGCCCTAGAATGAAATATGTTAAGTATCAATCTCTCCCTGTCTATAACTTGTACACCTGTTAGCTTCTCCAGATTATGAATCTGTTTTGATGTCAAGTGTTCGTCAACAACTATCTGATCAGCTTTACACTCCAATGCAAATTGCTTGATTTCTTCTGCTTTACCTGAACCTACCCCATATTCTGAATGATTTAGGTATTTTTGAGTAACAACTTTTACGATTCGACAATCTGTTGATGATTCTACTAGGCCCTTTGCTTCTTGAAGTCTGAAACTATCTGGATATGTTACTACTATTACTTTTGTTGATTTCAAAGGTAGTCAAGACCAATCCATATAATCTGCTGTAGCGTATTCATTATTATGACCCCTTGAACATGTATGTGAAGTATCTGCATTTGTAGCAGATGCTTTAAAACCATTAGTGCTTCCTTCTGGAATATAAATTCCTGGAAAGACTTCGCCGCATGTTCTGCATTGTAACATTAGCATGGGCATTTTACTATTTACTCATCTTCCTTCGTTCTTCTCTTCTAATACTATACTAGACAGCCATACTATTATAGGTATTTAGAACTGTAATAATCTACGGCTAGATTTATTTTTCTTTAGTGGCAGCTCCAACACACACCACAAACTACACACACAAACTGCGTTCTTTTCTTACAATTCTTGCATTCCTGGTACTTTGCTGTCATTGTATCTCTCAGATACTCATGCATGCTAATATATTGACATACGAAAGTATCCTATTAACTTATTATGCTATTTTCTTATTAGATACAAGAATTTCAATATATATTGAACATTACAGCAGAAAAGTGGTGATACACCTTGTCGATAATGGAAAACAACAAGGATATCAAATCGTATCGATACTTAGTGAACCTATTTACATGGTCTCGTACATTTGTCCTTCCACACTTTTTGCTATTTGTCTTTCCTCAGTCATACGTTGGGGAGTATATGTAATGCCATGATCTAATTTCAGATGACTTAGAAAAGCTACTCCGTTATTGATAGTATCCTTAACTATCAGTCCTCGTCTACAAATACTACACACGATAATATGTTCATCTCTAGATGCCATACAATAACAACACCGGAGCATCTTATGTTAACGTTATTGTGAATTTTACACAGTTCTAAATATAATGTCCATTTATTCGCAAGATGTTATTATGAGTAGACTGAGAATCTGCAGCAGCAATATTCAGTTAATCTTTTTTTGGGAATTGTTACATTGCACTGACGATTGAATTACTAATCCTATTACATAGCCCACCAACGAACATGATATCAACGTGTATTGTTTTTACCGGTTATTGACACTAACAAATGCATATCAAGTATAAATAAGTTCATTTCGTCTATATTGTATGGTGAATATAGGAAATAGGCAAAAGAAAAGTACTAAATGAATCAGCATTAAAAGAATTGGTAATGCCACAAAAGGGCGAGCTATTAGGCCGTGTAGTTAAATTAGTAGGTGGAGACAACATAATCGTAAAATGTACAGATGGAAAGGTACGAACTTGTCGTATTCGTGGAAAGATTAAGCGAAGAATGTGGATAAGAGATCATGATCTAGTATTGGTTGCTCCATGGGACTTTCAATCCGAAAAGGCAGATATTATATGGAGATATATTGCAGCTCATGCAGACAAATTAGAACAAGACGGTTACCTTAATAATTAGGACATATGATGGTAGCAGGGTGATTGTTAGTTGTTGATTGGCAGACTGAATGAAAATGTTGCTCCTTTACCATTAGCATTGTTCTCTGCCCAAATCCTTCCGCCATGAGCTTCTATTATGTTTTTTGATATGAATAAACCTAATCCATTGCCTCCTATTTCGGATGTGACAGCAAACTTTGAGAATAGTTTTGGGAATATGTCTGGATCTATTCCTATACCTGTATCATTTACACTAACTATAACTTCCCCTTTGTTATTATCATTATCATCACTACTCTTGCCATCATTAGAGTCAATAAATCCACCCTTTCTTTCTATACTAATATTGATATCACCTTCTTTGGCAAATCTAATAGCATTAGTTAGAAGGTTAGAAATTACTTGCATTATTCTTCCTCTGTCTGCTTCAACAATAATAACATCATCACCTTCATCAGCTCCTCCTTCCCAATTACCACCAACGAAATGCACATTTGTTTTTTTTCCATTATAACGACCACTTTGGTTGATTATATCTTGTGCTACAGACAATACTGTTTTGCCTAAGCAGAATTGCTCCTTGTTTAGCTTTAATGCCTGACTTTCTATCTTTGCCAATTGTAATATATCTTCTGTCAATCTCCCAAGTCTTTCTGCGTTCCTTAGAATTGGGATTACATAATCTTTGCTTCCGATATGTTCCATGTCTAACATTTCGACATATCCCAAAATAGATTGCACTGGTGTTCTAATCTCATGAGCTGCAATATTAACAAAGTCTCTTTGGTTTTTGTACTGACGCTCTAGTTGCTCATTTGCTATTTCTAATTTGCTATGTGATTGTCTTATTTGTTCATATAACTCTGTTTCATTCCATAGTGTCTCGAACATTGCGGCATAAGACAAAACAGTTGATCTACTATTTGAATAAGTGGATAAACCTATTATTTTACTGAATGAAATTATTTCTTTTTCTCTTTGCTGTTGTTTTGATTTTGTTTTTGAGGTTATACTGCCATATGTTTTTGCTTCCTGTGTTATATCAACTTCCACTCCTTGTTCTACTTCTTCATTTATCTCTATAACCAATGATTCTGATCTATCAACAATCAAAGTTTTATTCCGTATATTCGAATTATAATTAAAGCATCTTATATCAAGACTATTTATTTTCTTTAACCTTTGAAAATCCTCTTCATTATAACCATCAGCTTTTGGCATTAAAATTCTAGCACTAACTGTATTTTTTGCCAGCACATCCTCCAATGCTTGAATAGTTCCTAATCTCTGTTGGTTACAGAACGCTTTTGTGGAGGAAAATATAAATTCTATTGTAGATACAGCTGACGACATTAACTTTAGCTCTAATTCCAAGACTTTCTTTGGATTGTCCCTTATAATTTCAATTGTTTCTGATGATGATCTTGTTGTTGACGATGCATTCCTGTATACATTAGTTTCTTCACTTTCAAATATTTGAAACGTTGTTAGTTACATGTAGCTATAAGCCATAGCCACAGAACAAGAAAACTAGTTTCACTATTTTCTATAAACCACATCTACTAGGCATCTTAGAGCTTGAAGTGCAGCACATTGTTACAATTCTAATCCATCAATTTTAATTCGCATATGAAAGCGTTTATCTTTATGTAAGGTAAGCCTTATAAAATACATATAAGATTTTTATCTGCTATGTATTTAGAGGTATGGTCTGTTTATAGATATGAAGAACACAACGACAACTACGACGTGTTCTGCTGATTGCTGTATATCCTGCCGGTACGAGATGACAGATCCAAAGATATCTTGATCTGAGAATGAGAATAGATTATTAATCGCTACTAGTACTGACATTAACGAGTATAGCAATATCAATTGATACTACTATTCTTATCGTCATTTATTGTTTCTAGTTATTAATTTATTAGAGCACCCCTTATAGTCATGGATAAAGGTCTGCTTTATATCATCTGTAAGATCTTCAAGTTGTTGACTTGATGCTAGTTTGGTTTTATTGCTGCTGCTAGTGCTCTGATCGTTAGAGTATGCCAATATCGTTCTTAATTCCAAGTGAATCTAGTTCGTTAAACCACCAATTTACATTTCCTGATTGTTCATTATCCTTTATATTATAAGATCGATTATTGTAGTCCTCGTTGCTATTATCATTGTTGTTGTCATTGTAGTTGTAATCTTCTTCTTCAATCTCATTGTTTTTCGTGGGTATCTAACTTTCCCACTGTTAAAACGGTATACAATTCACTACTCATCTCAAGTTATATTGATACATACTTAAAGCTATGTAATGGTGTTTTCTTTTTTGCTTTTAAGCTTATTACTGTTCAAAGACCTTATAAGAAAAGAACAATATCTAAGATTATTTTCAGCATTAGCAATCTATATCTGCACCTATCCACTATAATAGATCGTAATGAACAGCAACATTCGAATAAGAACGAGACATGATAATTTTGAATGTGACAAGCCTAGGAATCGAATTATAAAGTGAACAGACGTAGGAATGTGAAAAATTAGTTGTCTACTTGGTTACACAGAATAAATTCTAAAATTCTTTCAAAAATAACTATGTTGGTTCTTATAGAAATTCTTCTAATTGTTGGCAGTTTTGGCATACTCGCTTATTTTCAGTCTGAACAATCATCATTGGGAAATTCAATTAATATTGCTGGCAAGAATCGATATCTGACTGCTAATTTATTATTACAAACTGAAAAATATCTGTATGGCTTATCTCCTTCTGCTATTGCTGCTACTTCTTCTTCTAATACCTTGCAGCTAAAAGGCGCTATGAGCAGCTTAGAAACTAACATTATGGCTTTGAAGCAGGGAGGAAAGATTTCTGGTGTAGAACTAAAACCTCTTCCATCAAACCTTTTAGATCTATGGAATAGTGTTGACAATAGATGGAATATTTACAAAACTTATGTGACAAATAACCTTCTTACGTTACCACATGAAGCTAGAACCACAAATACCATTACTAAAACTACCACAGACCAGCCACCAAGTATAAAAGAAGTCGAATCAATGGCATCTAACTTGATTGAATCTTCTGATAACTTGGTCACATTTCTAGGACAACAAACAGATAAAAACACCCAAAACCTACTATTGTTACAAATCCTGTTTGCTATTTTAATTATTGGCATTCTGGCACTAATTTTGTACCTTGTGAGAAGAATTCTCAGGCCAATCTTTGCTCTGACTCAAGCAACATCTAAAATAAAGAAGGGAAATCTTGATGTATCAGTCAAACAGGGAGGTTGTGATGAGCTTTCTGTTCTTGGTCAATCTTTTAATTCCATGGTAGATTCTATAAGAGGCTATAATAAAAAACAGAATGAATTAACGAAGCATCTTGAAGAATTAAATGAAGAACTTAAAAGCAGGGATCAGTTAAAAGATGAATTCATTAACATAGCAGCTCATGAACTCAGAGCACCAATACAGCCAATACTTGGTTTATCTGAGGTTATCCGTTCTCGAAGATCTAGATGTGACAATTCAACTGTAGTGGGAAAAGATGGTGACGCAGAATTCATAGACACCATAGTCAGAAATGCAAAAAGACTACAAGCTCTTTCAGAAAATATTTTGGATATTACAAAAATAGAGAGTAGAACATTAAAGCTAAATAAAGAGAAATTTAACATCAATGAAAAGATAAGGGATGTCATAGAGGATACAAAATCAAAAAAAGGAGGACAAGGAGAAGATGAAATCAAGATAAGCTTTGATGAGCCAAAAGCAGATTCTATTGTCGTAGAAGCTGATAAACTGAGAATTTATCAGGTTATATCAAATCTGTTGACTAATGCTGTAAAGTCTACGAAGAAAAGTTTTGGTAACAGCGATAGTGGTAAACATGATACTGGTATCAGCAACACTATAACAATGTTTACGGCTATAAAGAAATCTGGTACCTATGCAAAAAATGATAATGCAAGCAGTAGTATTAGTAATCATGATGATGAAGTTATTATTAGCATTAAAGACAGAGGAACCGGTATTGATCCTAGTATAGAGGATAAATTATTTTCCAAATTTGCAACTAAGTCAGACACCGGCTCGGGATTAGGACTTTATATCTCCAAGGGCATTGTAGAATCCCATGGCGGTAGAATATGGGCTGAGAATAATTCTGATGGTGGTAACGGGGCTACCTTTTCATTTAGTTTACCAATTAGCAAAGAAGACAGCAATATCATACTCCATCTCACATAACTCAAATCCATTCATATGTTGTTGGTTACCAAATTATTATTCACTACTGTAGAAATCAGAAATCCATCTTAGTATGATTACTTGGACCTTTGTCTGCTGATTAATGTATCTCGCATCAGCATTTGATATTTCTGCGTCGTCGCAGCCATGGTCATATCCAGCTTGATATGGTATTCCTTTTGCCATCGCAGTTTGGATTATTCCTACGGAAGCGGCAGCCATTATTATTACCAAGGCCGCTGTAATAGCAAGTTTTGTTCTCATATTCATTGTAAAAAGTAGAAATAGGATAGTCACTACTCAAGTCTTG
>JBKPMK010000355.1:0-2830 GCA_046732115.1 Thermoproteota archaeon | reverse complement strand
AGTTCATTAATATCCATATTCAAAATGACATTTCTACCTACTTCTTTTATTTTTGATTTAGGGACATCAAACCTATAACCAAAGCTACCAAATACTACTATCTTGTCATCTGTTTCTTTCATAATGTGACCTACATGGTCTTCATTTAGCACTCTAACTCCTTTGTTAAATAGACCTTTTGGATATTTTCTTTCATAAGTAGCTAAATCTAGATTTTCACCTTGGGTCCAATGCTGTATTGGTATTGTTGTAGGCAATGGATCATCGTGTTTCATCTTGTATTTCTTTGCAATTTCATTTATTTTTAACCCAATGAGTACATTTCTGCCTGTCATTTGAATTTCTGATTTTGGGATGTCGTACCTATCATTCCTCTCGCCAAATACAACTATCTTATCCTGAGTTTCTCTTATTACATGCCCTATGTATGGTGCATCTAAAGCCATTGTTCCTCTGTTAAAATATTTGCCTGTTGTCATAGATCTAGAAAGGTACCACACTAACATTTGACATTATATCAGTACGATATTGAAGAAATCATAATGCATTGAGATAGTAATACATAGCTTTGATAAATCATAAGGCATTTCTACTTAACTAAATATCAAGAGTACACGATAAGATCGAAAGTGTTAGCAAAAAAGATCAACATTCGTGATGATAGGTCATCGTTACCATCATCTTATAATATCATATTGAAACTTATTGAAATATGCAGAAAAGAGCCAGATAAAAATAAGAGAATTGAATTATTAAATCAAATAAATTCAATGCTTTTAAAATCAGATCAATTAACTATGCCATCTCACTTTACAATAGAATATATTAACGTAGCCTTGCACAAAATAGAAGGAACATTATTCCTGCTAAAAGGAAGCAGATAAAGTGGGGTGTCAGTTGATATATTCCATATTATTATAATAAATCATAACCGCTTTTAATTCATTAAAAATATGATACATCAACGTACAATAACATAGATACTGTAAGTCTAATTTTGTCTTGGTGGCAGACGAAGGAAAGCAAAGCTATTGAGCCGAATCGACCTTTACAATTAGTACTCCAGATAAAATTAGAAGATATTACTCTATATTTATCAATACAATGGCTGCAATAGCTCGAAGCTTTGATGCAACGAGTATCAAGAATACTGGTACGAGTTTATATTACTTTCCGAAAACATCTAACTTCGATACTGTACCGGCTTTTAGAAATGTATTAGAATGTGGTGTTACAATGATGTCAGCAAACAAAGTCATAAACATAAAGCTAAAAGAAGAAGGATTGCCACCTATGCATTACAAAAATTTGATTTCGACTGCGGGACGTTCTATATAAGGTTTCATAACTACTGTCTTGACATTATCAAAGTGTAGAAGATTCTTTTTTGCCTGTTTTATAATGTTTGAATCGATATCAACAGCATAGATTTTTCCTCTTGGAACTTGTTTGGCTAATTGTTTTGGGAGCAACCCTGATCAACGCCCTGCGTTCATAACAATTTCATTTCCTAGCCATTTTAGCCATTTAAGTGCATCCCAAGAGTCATTATTTTATATCTCTATAATTTGTATACCATTTAATCGTTCTAGATATTAATTAAGTTCAGATATTTTACTATTACACAGAAATATATTGTCCTAATCACAGTCTTTATCTTTATGACAAGTTTAACTGTCAGAGAAGTTATGCCAACTAGTACACGAGTCTATTTATGCCTAGCTTATTTTGATTCAAGACTAGGATATTAAATACTGATTTAGAGATATATAGTGATAATTATGACAACCAAAGATCTACAGGGGCAAGTGTCATGTCCTTACTGTGAGTCAAAATTCAAAGATAGAACTGAACTGTCAAAGCATGTTGATGGTGTCCATACTGGTTTAGGATTGTTGGAGGGTAATACTAGAAGATGGTAACTATATATATTTTATTACAATTTAGAAGAGAAGAAGCAGATCCATGAGGAAATAAACTCTATTATTCTATATTCTGTCAGATATCAAATAGTAAAAGATATTTTTCTTAAAATGTCATTATAGCAAACATGTGCTCTCTGTAAGTACAAACAGTTTGTTACATGATATAGGTCAATCATCTATTCCTTTACTTCTTAATTCTTTTTCTTGTCTCTCTACTTCTTGGTGCTCTTTAAGCGAGTCGATTGTATCAAACTCCTGCCCACATTCATCACATCTTATAGGTTCTTCGCTAGAAGACATCAGACTATTTATGTTCATACTACTATATATTCCAACCAAATGATCTCTCCTTACTGTTTAGCTGAGAAACTAAAATCTCTAGACTTGGTTGTTAGAAACTCTAAGCGGCACCTAACCCAGCTATTCATTTGTTTAGCTGCATCTATTCTATCTTGTTCATTCATAGAAAAGAATTTGTGATGCTTCTTGTTTGCTTGTAACTGCAGCGGTTGTTAGCAATGGTGCATATTGTAATGCAATGTATTTGATCTTTATTCATACTGTGTATATGTTGTTTTTAGAAACTAAATAGATTTTTCCAAATTACACCCAGATCAATGCCATAACATCAATCGTTATACATATTATAAGTATGCCGAGTAAATAGCGGGAATGGTCTAATATTACAATTCTTTTAACTGTAGATAGATTTAATATTCTAGTGTATACAGGTAGAAATAACTTCCTTAAGAAAATATATTGATATACCAAATATACCTAGTTTGGTACATTGGATATGGCGAAGATACCTATCAATAAATGCGCAGCATCACCAACAATGGCAATTCTGATGCTAGCTACTATATTCTCATTCGTAGTTATTGCTATGGTATGTATTCCTCATC
>JBKPMK010000354.1:0-4169 GCA_046732115.1 Thermoproteota archaeon | reverse complement strand
GGAACTCCTATAATGGCGCTAACGGTGATACTATTTTCAATTCTACTAAGTAGCGGAATAGGCGCGTATCTTAGTGGAAGATTATTTGGTAAAAATCCTTACAGAGCGGTAATTATATCAATACCGATTTTGGCTGGAATTGTTATATTCTATTATGGCTTTATACATGAGATTATTGATTCAAAGATAGTTTTGCCCCTATATGAGAGAATTGCAGTCACTTTTGCGCTTTTATCACCTGCGGGTCTTCTCATGGGATTTCAGTTCCCATCCATTACTAGAATGGCATCTTCTTCTTCACAATTACCTCACGGCAATAGTGATGACATTACGCTTCTATGGGGCGTAAACGTAATTGCATCAGTTATAGCAACGGTTCTTACTGCAATATCATCCATGGTGATAGGATTTAATGGCAATTTGATCGTCGGAATCGTATTATATCTAGGAGCTTTAACATCCGCCATACTAGCGAAAAAAGGAAGGTACAAGTTGGTAGATAACCGTGAGATTGGAAGCAAGACCTAACCGTCTGAATAGACAGACTATGTCAACCTTATTGCTTGAAGCTTTTTAGGAAAGAAGGTCGAATCTAGTTGTAACATTATCATCGATTATTATTATTACATACATGCAATTCACCAAGTTGTAATCCTTTTATTCTACTTTGTAATTGCGTTTGACTTTTTTCTGGTGGTGCATATAAACCACGTTATAAGCACTGCAACTAATAAAACTGCTGCAACATCAAGGTATACAGAATACTTATCTATACTTTTCCAATTTGTGCCAAGAGTCATGCCTACATATGTTAGTATGGAGTTCCAAGCAATTGATCCAGCAAAAGTATAGATTACGAATTTTGTAAAGTTCGTCTTTCCTATTCCTGCAGGCAGAGAAACGTACGTTCTTATTCCCGGTAACAAACGCCCTACAAAGGAAATTCCGTCCCCATATCTTTTGAATAAATTCTCCGTGATTTCCAAGTGTTCTTTTTTGAATAGTATGTATTTTCCATACTTTAGAATAAATTTTCGTCCTGCCTTTATTCCGAGATAGTACGTCAACACTGACCCGACAAGATTTCCAAGCGACCCCGATAATGTTACTAAAAATGGATCTAATCTGATAGTTGACGAAAGAAAACCCGGAAAATGGCATTATAATCTCGGTCGGGGTAGGAATCAAGGCACTTTCTAAGATCATTAGAGAAAAGATCCCGCTGTATCCTAGATGTGCTGTGAATGAAGTGATGAATTCTACTAGCGGCTTGTATTTCTAGCACGATTGCCATAGACGTACCTGATAAGGTGCATTTTAATCGGCAAATATAAATTCATACGACCATTATACAGAGCATAGGGAACATCAATTATGACTTTCACGACAACTGATTTCATTTTTACGAAGATCTTGCTGCTGATACATATGTCAATTGTACTTTCATTCCTTCCCTCAAAATCTCAATAGTCAAGAGAGAGCATAAAGTCCTACAACATTGTACTTTATGGTATGGGCAGACGATAGTCGTATAATCTTGTATTAGATGTAGAGCAGCAAGTTAAGTAGCAGTGTTTTACCTATGCCGAAAACCATTTCCGTAATTATTAATAAAAACTCAATTGAGAGAACAAGACCATCATATGGACCAAACACCTGTTATAAAATTGTAGATTCAAAGTCAAAAGTTTCCAACTATGGCAACTTTATTTGCCCATTTCCAATATTCGTCATGCAATAAAAAGCACCCACCTTACAGCACGATCTGAGAAAGGCGTTCTTTGAAAAAACGGAAGCGATGTTAAGCTTTATATATCTCTAGTGATATTGCTAGTGATATGATCACTGACTGGCTATCGAGAGTTGGGAGCGCGATCCCAAGAGGATTTTCCAGACACTATATCTTAGGACTGTTAAAACAACAGCCGATGACAGGCAAGGAAATTATCGATAAAGCTATATTCGAAAGTGAAGGAAAATGGCGGCCATCACCAGGATTAATTTACCCGTTATTAGGAAGACTATTGGAAGAAGGGCTAATAACCGAGACAGATAGTGGCAGGTACCAGATCACCAAAAAAGGTAAGGACATCGCTGCAGATGTTGACTCTGTTCGCAATATTGTACAAAAGCAATTCGACGTGATGCTGAGAGTAGGAAACATAGGCAGATTCATGGCGATGGATCTCATCGACAGAGTATCTACGATAGGATCCACTCTGAGCTCGAACTTAGACAGAATGACTGACGAAGAACGAAACAAGTATAAACAGTTTTTACTAACTGAGCTAAGAAAGTTGGATGAACAGAAAAGGTCCACAGAAAAAGTAAGTGTCGAATAGAAAGCAGAGCTTTTATTTAGCTCGAAATGGCAGATTCTCGCGCGCGATGAATAAGGCCACTTCTGACAATTAGAAGAACTAGCCAAAATGTCAAAAAATTGTATCTAATCGAAGCACTAATGTTATAACCATCCATACTTTCTCGTCGAAGGTTTGCGTTACAGAGTCGGCCTGAAAATATGAATCAAGAATTACTATTGGGACAATCTTTTTGAGATCTATATGAATGTAAATAAATGCAAACTATAGGACCTGAAAATGAAGCCTGGGTGGTAATTGATGGCTGTGTATTAAGGTTTTTTTGCTAGGATTTCTCTTATGCCGTTGTTCTCTATCAAATTATCAATGAGCTTTTTGCGTTCCTCTACTGGAAGATCATCCGACATCTCAAGGGAATCAATTGCCTTGAGTTTCCAATAATTATTAATCGCATTTTCGATTGTCACCTGAGTATCATAAATTACCCTGCCAAATGCAGTAAGAGTATGCTTGCCGCTTCTCCTTTTTATCAGGCCTGCCTTCATCAATCTTGACATTCTAGAATAGTACTGTTTACGTGTCATTTTAGTTCTGTTTCTGAGTGATTCACTATCACTGTCGTTAGTCGCGACGAACCTAAACAGTTCCAGAGATTCATCATCAGAGATACTTTTTAATACATTGGCTAGCATGTATACCCAATAGTCCTTTATATACGATATAAATACGAAATGTTACTATTATAGGTTTACTGTGCTCGATTTGGCTCCAGAGCATGAGAAGTATCCAATTTCTGGAACAATAAAGCTATTCCAATCGTCTATAATATCGCATTCACTAACTAGAACGCACACAGGATCTTGATAAGAAAATGGCACTCTTACAAGCAATCAACAATACTCCCTTTTTAAGGTCATATCACCCACCATTTTACACATAAGGGGCTAAATTCACATTTATGAAAACTAACTATCATCTAACGCTTTGCAAAAGCTTAGCAGTAGGAGCATCGTTCGACAACAATTGAAAGTATTTTATGAACTGCTGTGCTAAATAGGTATCATCATAATGAGCTATTGCTACAGAGAACTGTTCTGGATTAGTAAAATTAGTTGTCTCATATATTACTTGAATGCCGTCAACTACTATGAAGCTAGCGGATAAATTTGGAGCCCTTTTCAGATCAAAGCGAGAAGATCTTATCATGTTGCTAATACGTTCAAAAGTCTCTCTATTTGGGGGAGTTCTTAGTATTGCATTCAGTCTGTTTTCAATGCTTATAGGCTGAGGCAGACCATCGAGGAAGTGAATTGCAACACCTTTAGTGAATTTCTCAAATGTCTTAGCTGAAACGTGAGGATCGTGGTATCGCGTTGCAAAGTATATTTCTTTCTGAGCATTGTCAATCACCTTAAGTACCTCAACTACAAGACGGTTATAGTCCTTAATTACAGCAAAACCAGACAGATGGGTTGAGTTTACAATATGCTTTAAATTAGTGCCTCGAATGATTTCATCGATGACTACTTCCTTTTGAAAGGAAGGGAAATCGTTTCTTGTTTTCAAGACATCTATAGCCTTGAGCTGCCAGAAGTTCGCAAGAGCATCCTCGAGTGTTTTTACATGTGCATTATAAATTAGAGACCCTAAAGTTGTAGTTCTATAAAAAGTGTCGCGTTTTTCAACTAGACCTGCCTCCCGCAGACGCTTTAGTCTGACATAAAATTGCTTCTTGCTTATTTTGCCGATATAATTTTTAGAAGATGCTCTGAGGCCGGAATACGCTGATTTAAGAATGTTCGCAGATATTCTGTCTGATAAGATTGAGAATATCTCCTCGCTCGTTAC
>JBKPMK010000353.1:0-8773 GCA_046732115.1 Thermoproteota archaeon | reverse complement strand
CAAAAGCAGCTGGCGGAAATGTGCTGGGACATGCCTCAACTTATAGAATTTATCTCAGAAAATCTGGAGAAAACAGAATAGCGAAGATGATAGATTCTCCGTACCATCCATATTCGGATGCAAGATTCACTGTAAATGAGAGGGGAACAGATGACATTGAAGGGGATGAATCATCATTATCAAAGAAGAAAAACAATAGCAATAATAAAGCAACTAAATAGCACTAATAAAAGAAGGTAAATAACTTCTAGTTTCCTCTATTTTTATAGATGACTAGAAAATCCTGATTCATTTATAGATATCATATTTTAGGGCATAATTGTTATTTGACCAGTAACAATATCTATATCATATTCTATTGTATCGATAGGTAACACATCAATTGTTTAAACTGCTCATAATTAACAGTCCCTGGTCAATAAAGATTTTTGTATCTAATAAAGAGCAATACAAAGTATTGTCAATTCTTCCTTTCACATGCGGGTTTTATCTAAATCGTTTCTCCACTGGCTTGTAGAAATATACGAAAGAATATACTTAAGGAAGAATCTAGTAAAGCAATTACTCTTATGAGAAGAAATTATTGTGGAAAATGCGAATCGTATTTGTACACTGAAGGTTTATTTATCAATGTAGTGGAAATCGATTAGGCATGCTATACACTATTTTCCCTTATCTTAGAGCACTACAAGGTCATCTACTGGCTGAATCATGAGAACTGCCTTATCTCCACCGAGAGCTTTCTTCATTCTTTCTGCAACCCCATCGACATCATCAGAGTTTACTACAGTAGCCACGATTTTTCTTGTAGTATATGCAAGCTCAAATGTACCACTTCCTCTACCAGAAGCAACTCTCTCTTTCTTCTCTTTTGTTGCCCTTTTTACGTCATATATTGTAGCATCAAGACCCATTTCTTCGAGCGATGAAATCATTTCATCAAGACTTTCAGGTCTTATAATAACTGCTAATCTCTTCATATTTTTCGATTTCTTGCTTGGCTTTTCAGAGTAAGTCACCTCAAATGGTAATGTCATTTTTTCTCGTGACATAGTGTAATTAATAATGAAATTGTTCTAGAAAAAGGTTATGGCATGTAAGTGATGAGACTAAGTTTAATGTGAGATAAAGCATCAGATTTTAATATCAACCATACGTGATTCTTTTTAGCTAATTACTTTGAAAAAGTTTCTAACAGTTTCTTTCTGATCTTCTTGCAATATATCGAAGGCTCCAACAAGTTCTCTTTCTACTGTAATTTGTTTTGATATGACATGTCGTAATTTTTTGACGTCAATGGGTGTTAAGTTTTCAATTAAACCCCTGCTATATGCATGAATATATTCATTAATGATTTTAGAGACAAAACAAGGAGTCATTCTTATTAGGAGCAAAATCCCCATGCACATTACCATTTGACTCTGATCCCCGGTTTGGATAGACGATATATATGATTCTAATAACTTCATTCTATTGGCACCCAATTCCTCTATACATGAGGCAACAAGAAGTCCTGCTTCTGTTAACTCGTAAAAGGGAACCCCTTCCAGTTGTAGAGCTCTAGGTCCGCGACGTAATGGCAGTCTTCCTCCTATCCTTACTATACCTGATGGAATTAGAATATCTTCTAAATCCTTGAATATCCCAGAATAGATATTTTGCCACAATATATCATGTTTCTTTGCTATAGCATGTGCAATTGAAGTTCTAGTTCGTAATTCAGGGCTCTGCTCCGTAGCAAGATGAGCAATAATGCCTCTTTGCCTCATTGCCTCTCCAGTAAACTTATCCTTACGGGTCTTAAAAGTATCAAATATTGCAATATTGCCTCTCGAAGTTTTCAAGCGAATGTTCTCGTCCTATTAAACCTAGATATGTTATTATTTATTTATTTACTTATTTTTGATATTAATCTAATTTGGTGGTAAATAATATCCATTTTCATAGCTACTTGTATGATCTGAAAGGGTTTATGCTAAAACTGGCGCAATGATAAATCTCTTACAATATACAATATTAATTATAGAAGCATGTAGTAAAAATATCCACCTATTTCTTTTTATTCTTATTGATCAAATTAGCATAGACCAAATCAAATTTGCAAACCGTAATTCTCTATAACGAGCACGAAGTAAAACAAGGCGGAAATAAAGAGGATATCAGAAGTGGCTATAATTTGTGGATTGACATTAATGATTCCGTCTCCCACAGAAATTCTTTCCATTCAAAAGAATTTTGATCTTGATATTAAGACATTAGAGACCTATATTCATAAATCAAAAAAGCCACAAGTTCGCGTATTAGATAGCTATACTTTTACATTGATACTTGATTTAAAGTATAAATCGTTTGGAACATTAGTAACTGATGCTGTATATCTTTTCTGTGGAAGAGGATGGCTTATTACTATCCATTCTTCTGATGTTGACTTGATGGTGAATACCCACATATTATTTGAGCCACATGGAAAAAGATAAAGAAGAAGTGAAATATTTGCAAATAGCATATGATGATATTAGCCAGCTAATAGAACTTGTAGAATCATTTCGTGATACTATTAATTCTACTCGCGACTTGTATATGGCCAACGTATCTTTGCAAATGAATGATACAATGAAGACTCTTACTATTTTCACAGTTATATTTTACCCCTAACGCTTATCGCGGGGGTATATGGTATGAATGGCGTTGATTTAGCTAATCTTGGTAGTATTTCTACGGGTTTTATAACAATTTTGACTTTAATGATTGCGGTGGCGGCGTTTCTATTCTGGTATTTTAGGAAAAAACAATGGATAATGGCTGAAGAACAAGAAGAATTATCATAAAAGTTTGTTTTATTATTTTCGCCTTGTACTCTTAAATTCCTTTCTATAACAGAATTACAAGAAGATGGATCGCTAGTTCAGTTATTAGTGTATAACTATACCATTTAGCATACTTAATAGATAGGCATCTATAAATGAAATGATCAAATTTGACTTTCTTAGACACCCAAAGCGAAGGCCTCTGTAGCAGACCAAATATAGAAGACTACAAGTCTTGTCAATTATGGCTAGAAGGATATAATCATCTACAAAAATCGCTTATAAGATTCATCTGTTGTTATTCTATAAATATCATAATACTGATCCTGATTGTCTAGTTGCATTAAAACCCGAACAGATCAAGACTATGGTTCTTAACTATGTAATACATCTTAAAAAAGTAGCCAAGCAAACTAAACTAATGATGGTAAGGCTAGACGTGGAGAGTTATGCGTTAATTCTGTTAGGACATATTTAATTGGTATTCAATCTTTTTTTGAGTTTTATGATAAAATCCTAAACTGGAAAAAGATTGCCAAATATTGTCCAGAACAAGCGACCAGTAATTTAAGAGCCTATACAAAGGAAGAGATTTCAAAACTTTTGTCAGTAGGCGACCTCAGAGATCGCTGTCTTATTTTGTTGATGGCTTCTACTGGAATTAGAGTAGGAGCTATTAAATTATTAAAGCTAAAGCATATAACAAAATTGCAGCATGAAAGCCCCATAGGACTGGTAAGCATTTATCCTGATTCTAAAGATCATAGATACAATGCTTTAATGACACAAGAATGTATGGCTTCGATAGACGAATATATTGACTATAGAAGAAAGCAGCACGAAAAGATAACAGATGAATCATATATCATTCGTGACAAGTTTGCCACCTTTTCTAAGAGTACCAATAGGCCACAGCCACTAGGAGAGCATGCTGTTAATAAACAGATGAAATTTCTGTTGAGAAAGGCTGGTTTACCATTTAAGCAGTTACAGCCAGATCATAGCTTTAGAAAGTTTTTCAATACCTGCTTGATGAATTCTGACGTCGCACATTCATTCAAGGAACTTTTGGTGGGACATAGTGTTAGGTTAGATGATGTATACTATGATAAAGACAATGAAACTTCAAGACAAAAAATAATAGTAGAATACATGAAGGCTGTAGATGCTCTAACTATCAACGAAGAATATAGACTCAAAAAGAAAATAATAGAATACGAAGACAAACTAAAGGATGCCCCGAAAATCGGCGAACTAGAATCTCATTTAGCCGCCAAAATACTAGAGCAAGATGCGTTAAAGAATCAAGTAGAACGGCTACAGATAGAAAAACAAAATGAAACTCAAGCCATGCAGCAAAAATATGAACAAGAGATGAATGCTGTGCGTGAGCAAATGAGTCAGATAATGTCAATGATACAGCAAAATCCAACTTTGGCACAGGTTAAACCAGAATCTTTGATTAAGAAGAAGCTAGATTATAAGATAAAGTCCAGAGTGAACTGGGTTAAGATTGCTCATCCAGCCAATCAGGATGTCGAACCATATCTCTTGCTAGTGCTTGTTTGTCCTCTTTCTTGTATTTCGAATCCCATCTGTATAAGCTGCCTCTTTTCTCACGGAAATATAACATTGTTGGAATTGGAATTGAATGTACTGATATGCTCATATATAATATTCCATAGGCTTGCGTATTTGACTAACAAATTCCTAAATTCCAACTGAATATTTATTCTATCTCTTTGATATTAGCTTCATTTTTTTGTACTGGTTTAGTTCTATCATGTCACCGTCATTTGATAATTCCTTCTCGTATAACCAGATTGAAAATGCATTAAACATTCAAATACATCATAACTGTAGTCAGAAAAGTGGCAGAGCACCAGCTTTTATCGATTATATGTCATAATTTTGCTAAATATTATGATCTTTCTATTGGAAGGTTTTATTGATGATGTAATGTTTGATCACAAGCATGTACCTTGGCATATTCACACTAAATTGAACAAAAGGATTATCCAATGCACCTTTGCCAACGTATCTTTCATATGTCTTTCTTGCAAATGAATTGTCGTCTATTTCATCTCTTATCTCAACTATACCTTCTATTATTACTGCTTTACCGTTTAAAAATGAAAGATCCCCTGGCTTTCCTTCCGCTATATCTATTACTATGGATACATTTGGGTTGTTTTGCAGATTCTTAGCTTTTCTGGTGTCCTTAGGGGTTGTTACAATGATATTTGTACCATCATAATAAAACCATACTGGCACTATGTGTGGCTTTCCATCCATAATCGAAGCCATCCTTGCAATTCTAGGGACAGAGAGAAATTCATCTATCTCTCCCTTTGACATAGCAGCAGCAATCATGAATTTGCGTAAATCCTTAGCTGACATGGATATGGAACGTATCTAATTTTGTTATAAAAACATTAACGAAACGATAACCAATACTTGAAAAACGGCTATCTTTTCATAGGTAACAAAAATCCTTGTGTTTACAAGGTCACCATGCCAACTATGGAATATTTTTACTATTGTAAATGTATAGGATAAAGAAGTGGTCAGAGCTGACCATCATTATCCTAGCGATATTATTCATCCAATTGTGAGCAGAGTAAATAGTACCAGACGCAGCAAGTTGGTAATAGTTTGTTCAATAAAAAGAATTATTTCACTTGACGTTAAGAATTTTGAAATCAAACCAGCCTTGTTTTAAGGAACGGTTGTACACGAAGTTGTCTATTTTAAGAAATTCGGGGGCGCATTTCTATTCCTAATATTCTGGGGCAACATCTGTATTCAAAAATCATCACATGGAATATTACTTCCTTCGGTACTAACAACAAACTACTACATCAGTAGGAGCAGCCAAATAAAACTTAAGAACTACAGTGCGACAAAATACACAATGAGTTCTCCAGAAGACCGTGATCTAGAGCCATTTAATTGGTTAAGTAGATTCTTTGGAAGGGGTAGTGCTAGTAGAAGTGGTTTTCCTGATTTTTTCAATGGATTTGATGAAATGCGAAGAGAAGTGGAAAGAGGATTTGAAAATGCATTTAAAAACATACAGGATCAAGCACCAAAAGATCTAGTAAAAGAATATCAAACGCCTGGAGGAGACAAAGTACGAGAATATGGACCTTTCGTATATGGTTATTCGATGACTATTGGACCCAATGGTGTACCAAAAGTAAGAGAATTTGGGAATGTTAAATCTCCTTTTAATATCGGTAAACGAGCAGATTTCTTCACTAAACCACTGATCTCATCTGAAAGAGAACCCTTAGCAGATATAATAACTACAGACAATGAGGTTAAAGTAGCTGTTGAAATGCCGGGTGTTAGCAAACAAAATATCAAGATAAATGTATATGATAATTCATTAGAAGTAACAACTACTGGCACCGAGCAAAGAAAATATCATGAAGCAATTCAACTACCACCTGAAACAGACATCGAAACAGCAACATCAACTTATAAGAACGGAATTCTTGAAATAACATTCAAGAAAAAGGAACAATCTAAACCAAAAGGGAAGCAGATAAACATAGAATAAAGTCACTTATTTTGTCGTTGTTGTTGTTGAGATAGTATATTTCATACTGTATATTAGAAGGCTGGAGACCAAATTCACAAGGTGGCGGGGTTACTCACTCACCCCCGCTGCTTTATAGATGGGATACATGCTGTTTGTTCCTGTCAACTTCAATAAAGAGCACAAAGCTATGTTAGGACATTGTAAAATGATACTTGAAAATGAGCCTAGAAAGATTGCTATCAATGCAGACAAGTTCGATAAACTGATAACTGCAATAAGAACTGCAGTAGATGATGACGGAGCTCTTGACAAAGAATCTACGTCCTATAATGACATATTTGATGCTTTCGGACTAGCACTTAAGTTGTAGAGTGCTTCTAATAATGCTCACGATCGTAACATTTCATACCACACTATGATAAAGTCCATCTACTAAGAAAAGGAAGGAAGGGAAGTCATGTTCTCGGTCGTTGGATCTATAAAATGCATTACTATTTCAGAAGCCAGATGCGATCTGTCTCGTTGCCAAGAACATCCCTTCTTTTTGTTCGTTTGGGGGCATATCACATTAAGTAGTTTGACGGAAATCTTTCTTGATTCATTACCTACTTGATGGTCAATGCATCTTTTCTATCTGTTATGGTATAATTCCTGGAATCTGCTGCTGTTCCTCTTGCGGTGTAGCTGAAGACTGTTGTTGCTCTGGTTGAACGGCGATGGGATGGAGTATTTTAAATGATTTGATAATCTCCATTACTTGGGGAAGCATGATGCTTGTGAATTGGTTATCTGACATTGCAGAGCTAATTCGCATATAGTATATAGTATTGTTTGCTATAGTTCCGGCTTCTAAGTATGTTCTGGGAGATGGGTTAGACTGCACTTTTTTTGTATAATATAGAATAGACTCAATCACGTTTTCGGGGGAAATATCGTTGGAACTAACATTAGAAATGAATGACTCTATTTTATCCTCTGCTGCCCCCGATTTGATAAAATAGTTGTACAATCTAACGTGTGAGGCTAATTCGGCGAAATTCCAACCATGCTGTCTTGCCTCTACAGCTAATTGTCTAATTGAATCAAAATGTAGATCATCAAGCCCAGCTTTATAATTAGCTATGATACTGCTGACAGTACCGGCTCCTATACCAGTATGTTCAGCTATTTGATCCCGTGGGAAGCCCGATATCCACTCTCTAACCACATTTCCTCGCGTTCGCTCATCTGTTAATGGCGGCATATACAATATAGAATATTGTTATAGAAGATTATAAGTTTTCGTCAAATGATCGTCAGATCATCGTCAAATAGACGTCATGTGGAATTGGAATGGAATGGAATAGTACAAGTGTGCTATATACAGTGTTCCATAGATATGCATTTGACATTAGAAAGCTACCGTATTCTACAGATAACCCTTAGTTTAATATCAAAATTAATATAAATGAAACTTATTCTGTACTAAAAGATCATCTTACCCCTAAAAATTACTACAAGCCAAAGATCTGATAGCCGTCATTTGGAATTGGAATCGAATGGGCATTTATAGTGGGTGCCATATACAGTGTTCCAGAGATGAGCAGGTATTTGATTCGTTCACATATAATTAAGCCGCGCTTCTGATCCCTTTAATTTGAAGAGTATGATCGCCTGGTGGAATGAAGAGGTCTATATGCACGGTTTTCGGATCAGTCATTTTTATTGGTGTTCCATTATTATTGTATATCCTGCCATCCATCATAATAGATACATTTGAACCTCCCCCAGAATTCTTAACTAACTTCAAGCTCATAGGTCCCCCGTTTGGATTGTAATGCTTTGCTTGGAACATAATGCTGTCATTAGCAGCATTATACTTGAAATCACTTATTCTTAGCACACCGTTTATATCATATAAAATAGACTGACCATTGCCAATATCCAAAGCATTCATAGGATCGTTTCCAAGTGAAACACCAGCACAGCTATAAAAGTAAATCTTGGGAGCAGTATTAAAGTCAGGAAGAGCAATAAATCGAGCCTCTTGTCCTGGTTTTAGCAGATTTATTACATTACTCTTAACAGAATCAATTTGTATTCCCTTTCTATCATGAACTGAGGCATAAACACTTACATCATGTAGGTTAAATGGTCCTATATTCTTCGCCGTTCCAACTAGAGCTTTGTTGCTACTGTTGGCCGCTGGCATATTAGAGTAATCCAACCTTATGACATTATAATATGGGACTGGAATCTGCTTTACACTTGAGATAAATGCCATACCTTTGACTGATTGTTGATTTGGATCAATTATGAACTTAAATGGTGCTCCAGTGTATGGGTAGATAATATTACCAAAAGTAGGATCTGTAAGCGTCCTAGTCATACCTGATGATTTATCTATAGTATTAAGACTAACTATGACACTAATTGGTAC
>JBKPMK010000352.1:0-1060 GCA_046732115.1 Thermoproteota archaeon | reverse complement strand
ACGTTAATACTGCGTTGTTAGTTAATCAAAGAGTAATAATCAACTAATCTTGACTCAGTATTGAGCACATAGTTTATCTGCTACGTCTTTACTTATTATGGCCTTTTGAACAGCATGATTTCTAACAACATTGGTACCTTCAATAACATATTTGATACACTCTGCTTTATTCTTAAAATGAAGACGGCTTCCTGTCCCTGCATATGCTGGATTTGAAACTACAGCCATTGTTGCTAATGCAGCTACTAGTAGCAATACTATGCTTAAATTCATAATACCTTGCATGTGAACTTGTAATCATAATACGGAACTGAGATAATATGGCTTCTGAAATATTTTCACTCACTTAAGGAGTTGGTTATTGAAATTCAAATGTCAGTTTGAATTTTTCATTTCTTGAAAGTCCGAGATTGCATCTTACCAGCATGCAGGCTTTGATTTAAAGGATTTCTTCAATGTCTCTATGTTTGTTATATGCTTCATCCTCTGTTATTCTAAACCATAGGGTATGTCCATCGAATTTATCTACAAGGCTTTTTGGCAAGTAATATCTTTTTTATCTGTGATACCTTTCTGTAATTACTGTATCTTCTATCGTCAATTGAACTTCTCCAAAGTCAGCATAGTCAATTCCCCTTGCTTCTTTCTTTATTACTTCATTCAAGCCAATATTGTTATTGGTTTTCACGTTGGTTATAGATGAGATACGTCCCTAGGTTCTTTGTTCTCTTAAGCAATGGTATTCTTCTATTGCAATGGATTAACAGAATGTCCAACGACCTTATTACCCTTAAACAAGATGATAATAGGAATAATACAACAACAGTAATGAGCCTATCTAGGCTTTAGACTAAAAGTAAATTCATGTATATAACATATAATTTACAAAGATAATTAAAATTGTGTGTAGATAATAAAAGACTGGTGGTTCTATAGCTGACACTCAAATCATCCATGGCATAGTTTTAGACAAAGAAGTAGTTCACGGAGGAATGCCAAAGAGAATACACAATGCAAAAATTGCCTTGATAAGTTCACCTCTAGAAGTTGAAAAAACAGA
>JBKPMK010000351.1:0-1052 GCA_046732115.1 Thermoproteota archaeon | reverse complement strand
CTTACTATCCCAGGGCGCTCATACATTTCTACTACATCTCCAACCTTTATGTTATCCGCCTTCTCTCCCAACTTTCGTTGTGGAATCATTCTTACCTTGTTTGGGTCCCTGTCGCCAAATCCTTTGTCTGGAGTAATTTCAATAGTTAGTTTATCACCCAAATTAGCGTTAGCTAGAGCCTCATCCAACCCTTTCAAGACCCATCCTTCGCCAATAGATACAAGTCTTGGCTCGTATTTGCGTGTTGGATCATAGAGATCAGATTTTTTAGCATCTTCCTCATGGGTTGTTTCGAAAATTTCATTAGAATCCTTAACCTTAGCGGTATAATCTACTAGTACAAGGGAGCCTCTCTCCAAAGTCATAAAGTTCGCTATTAAATTACCTTATATAAGTTTAATAAATATATATTTGAATTCAATAACAGATAAAAATATAGTAATTGTCACATATACGTAACAATAATGTTTAATCTTCTATTTAATCAGTCTGTTATATAAATATTATACAGCTTATAATAAATCAAGGAATATATAGTATTATATAATTGCTTCTGACAGAAAAGGCATAGCGATACAATTTTCTAAATAGCCAAGTAGTGCTGTGATGTCTACAAGAGTAACTATTGAGATACGTTTTTCTTTGTAGTTCAAATTCATTTACATAGGTATAGATATTTTTATAGCAAACCAGTTGCATTTGTGATATGATGACCATGACGGTGATATAAATAATAAATGATGAACATACCACCATTGAATCTTGGATATTAGAATTAAGAACAAAATATCTTAGCTGCTGCCGCTGCTACAACAAGTCGTTATTGTCATCATTATTAAAGCCAACTAATAAAAGAAACGAGGAAAGAGAAAATGGGGCATTTATTATCACTAACTAAATCTAAACGATTATTTTCTAAATATGAAATCCTAATTAAATATACACTCGTACCTTCAGTTCCTCTTTCAATAATAGCAATCCTATCTATTAATCCCAATACTTGGATGACATCAGAAATTCACCATTTTTACATAGAGTTATTTGCAGTAATA
>JBKPMK010000350.1:0-2619 GCA_046732115.1 Thermoproteota archaeon | reverse complement strand
CATATAAATCGCCATTTCTATCTTGTCTTAGTTTCTGACACTCTACTTTAAATATTAGTTTTTGGCACAGAGGACAATATAATAGCCTATGTATCCTGTTTTTAGATTCTAGGATATGTCCATTTTTATCTTTAAACCAATTCATCATCTACTTAGTCAGAATGTCATTTAATGTTCATGATTGACAAAATATATTGAGCTTGTTCTATCATATTTGTTTACAACCTTGTGCGACATAAAAAATCTAACCTTTTAACAAGACAAATAGATTTGCCTACGAAAGATAGTCCCAGCCAGAAGACAAATTAATTTAATATCCAGGTGCGGTGATGTTTCATGGACACTCGCCAAATCTTAAATCTTTGCATGGATATTTACAAATAGACTCAACGCGTAAAACTGAGCACTGAATCTTTCTGTTCGCAGGATGGGAAGTTGTTAAATAATTGTCTATTGCGATGACTTGTATGGGATCAACTGGATAGGTTCAGCTTTATTTGTAAGCAACAATAATAATAGCGGCTCCCATCATTGCTTTCTCAAATTCCACCTTTGAAAATAGTTTATCTAACAGTGAACTGAGGTCTGAATTCTGCGGCCACCTTAGGTATGTACCGTATAGGGTTCTAAACTTTAGTCCTGATTTTCCGGCTATAGTAAACGCGATTATTCCAAGTATGTATTTTAAGTAAAATGAGACAAACGATCTAATAATCCCGTTGTCAGGCTTGCCAATGTCAACTATGATGAATCTTCCTCCCTGTTTTAGCACTCTATGTATTTCGACAACTGCTTTGTGAAGATCAATTGCATCACGCAGCGAATAGCCGCACATTACAACGTCGAAAGTATTATCCCTGAAGGGCATGTATTCAAAAACTCCAGAAGACAAAGATGGATTACTGTCTCCTGCATTAACTGTTCTATATGCATTACTAAGCATTTCAGGTATCGGATCATAAAGGACAATTTCTTCTAGATCCTTGGCTTCGCTCATTGCTGTATTGGACATATTTCCGTAGCCAGAACCAGCATCTAGTATGATGTTGCCTGAAAATATGTGACCGTGTATACCCTCACGACGAAATTCAGCATCCTTTCCAAGTGATATCGCACTATTTACTTTATCGTAGACTGGAATTACGGAACGTAGAACATCGATTACTTCCCCCCAGAATCTAAGACCTAGACCGTACACGATTGAAGCAGCATTAAATCACATGAGATGATTTCTAAACTTTTCCTGACGTATACACTAAAATTTAATCTGTTAACTGCATACAATTCTTACAAGCAACAACATAAAATTCAGATTCATAGTTTTGAGATGAGCGAGTACAACTGCATAGTGGGGCCGTTGTATGCCATCTACAGGACAGAATTTTAACACTGCTAAACAGTGATTGTATAAAAATTTTGGGTCAGAAGTATTTACGTTGCGATATTGCTACTATTTCTAATTCCAATACCCTAATTCTTCTCAGGATTATATCTATTGAATAATCGCTCTAATTACTAAATATCCATGGCTTATAAACGGCTCTCTTGTATTTAATTAGCGTTAAGCTGTGACTATATCGTAGCTCGTATTATATTCAAAACTGATAAATAACCTAACAACGAATATCGTATTGTGTCCAGTATAACTGAATATGTTTGTAGTGATTGTGGATGCCTTTTAACTCACAGTAACCCGCTTACACTCGAAAGTATGCGAGACGTTCATAAACAGCTATGCATCTTTGCTAGACAAAAATCAATGGCTGCTCAGGCCGCCAAGCCTGCGTCAGCCCCGAAACCAGCCGTAAGTGCTCAAAAGACTTCTACTTCACCGCAGGTGGCTTCGCCTGCTGCCGCTCTGCAGGGATCAGAAGCCAGTACAACATCTGTGCCTGCTCCTGCTCCACCTGCAGCTGTAGAAGGAGCAGGTGGCGCATCATCATCTGGCGGCGGCCCAACTACGATTTCTCTAACAGGAAATGGTACAGGTTATTCAAAGGTTGATGGACCTATTGATCCAGGTTTCAAATCAAAACGGCAAGTGGTAGGTACTTTTCAGGGTATAAAAGTATGGGGTCCTGTAGATTCACCAGGACAGCTAGGCATATGGGGTACAGAGGTAACTGTTGATTATGATATATGTGTAGCAGATGGTGCATGTATTGAAGCTTGTCCAGTAAATGTATATGAATGGTTAGATACTCCTGGGCATCCGGCATCAGAGAAGAAACCCTTTATGATTAGAGAAAAAGATTGTATATTTTGTATGGCATGCGAAAATGTATGCCCTCCACAATGTGTAAAGATATTCCAAAAAGGTCAGTAGTAATGCTGGTTGTCATTTAACGATAATATATAATACTAACCGGATCGTGACGACAACAATAATTAATTAAGTAGAAAAAGTCAAAGAATTGAATGGTAATCCCGATACAGGAAGGCTTTGGATACTCAGTTTTTATCTCCTACTTCCATATGCATCTATCTGTATGTCGCAGCCACGTGTAGCTAAATCCACAATTGGAATAAATATATACAGATGTTGTAATCAGTTCGTAGGGCATTTGTAATGCTTGCCATTAGTGCCTTCCTGTATGTTATTTTGATTAGTATAGCATG
>JBKPMK010000349.1:0-2084 GCA_046732115.1 Thermoproteota archaeon | reverse complement strand
AGAATAAAATCATTAGATATCTTTTCGAGACGGCTGCAGTAAGTGAGATGATACAGCCGCCGCTAACAAGGATGGGAATCTTGTTAGAAATGAAGTATACACATTGTCAATTGCATATAAACTCAGGAATTATGGCAGTCAGTCCAGCTGATAAAATACCTCCAATAGAAAACCACCAAAATCACGCTCAAAAACCAGTCACTGGAGATACTGGAGGTATTGGAGATATTTTACATACTCCTGAGCCTAAACCAGAACATGAAAATAAGATGCAGGAGGCATCAATCTATAACTGCTATTATTGCACCAGCTTTAAGACAGACATCCAAAAGAACTATGAGAAGCATGTTGTATTTACTCATCCTGAAAAGCCTTGCTATCCTTCTAAAGCAGACTTGGAAAAGATCAGGTTAAAACCACAAGGAAAGAACTGGGAGATTTAAATCCCCTAAAAAATTTTCTGATAACTCGGAGATCTATTGAATATGCTACAATAGCTAATTGATGTATGAGCGATTTTGTCGACGTTCTGAACTTTAGGATTTTCGATAATCCCAACTAAGACATTAACTACTTCGTCAAAGAATACATACATGGTACTCCAACCGCTAAATCCTACCTGTTTGTCTTTTGAATAGCCTATCTTAATGCCATCTGCTGTAAAAATACTAGCATTCAAAATCTTGACATATTTTTGTCGGATCAAATCTATGACTATATTGACGGGGGAAATTCGAGCTCAGAATTCGCAGCAGCAGATGACTTGAGCTTGTTATTCTGTATTTCACATTATCTAACTCCTAGCTCATTTCCATTAGCCGCTTATTATAATGAATAATTAGTGCGAATCAGAAAGTCTGCATAGCCATTTATATCCATAAGTCTACACCTTCATCATAAACATATCAAGCATACCTATAGCTACAACAACTCTTGTTATATTAAATATCATAATCCTTGCTTTTGGGCTAATCTCAGGGACACAAGAAGAAGTCATACGGCGTTATGGTTTCATTCCTGATCAGCTGTTATCAGTCTCATCAGCACCATCATCATCGTCTTCAGATGTCTTGACACGCTTATTCTCCTCAATATTCATTCATGCGAACATTGCTCATCTAGCATTTAACATACTAGCATTAGTATATCTTGGAGGATACGCAGAAAGAGCAGTTGGAATTCTCAGATACATCTTAATATATGTAATCGCAGGGATTACTGGAGCTTTATTTTATGGAGCAATATCGACTTTTATTTTGGGAAATAGCCACGCCGTGTTAATCGGCGCTTCAGGCGCAATTTCAGGTATATTAGGCATAGCGGCTGCCGCTGGAAACACTAGGGCTTATTATTGGCTAATACTTCAAATTGTATTTGCTATTATAGGCTCATTTACTGCTATTCAAATAGCATTTACAGCACACATTGGTGGTTTCATTGCTGGTGTATTGCTCACTAGAGTATTGATAATGGTAGAACAAAATAAGAGGATTAAATATCTTAGGTAAGCAGTAGATATCGTTAAGTGAGTATCAAACAGCAGTTTCTGTACTTGACTACAAAAGGATGGAAAACTGGAAGAGATATGGTTGTATCTTATGCTGATAAACATTATATAATGTCCTTTGAGTGTAAGGCGAGAATAGCTGATAAAAACACTGACTCTAAACTAGCTGAAGAAGTATCTAGTCTTATGCATACGAAATATGGATGGAACGATGGTTTGATTGTAGAGTTGACGATATATAAAGAACAAGCTGATAATTGAAAGAATTCAAAAATGCAAATGTAGATAGACAATGAAAGATACGCATAACCAAAGAGTATGGACTCAGATTCTCATTCAGATTCTCAAATAAAGGAAATGTTTCAGTTGAAAAATATTGCAGTAGTAGGATTATCAAAGAACGAAGAAAAACCATCTCATCAGGTACCCAAATATCTTATTGAACATGGCTACAATGTTATTCCAGTGAATCCTACCGTAACTGAAGTTCTTGGGCGAAAGTGCTATCCAAGTGTGGGAGCCATTAACGAAAGGATAGATGTTGTTGATGTATTTAGAAAGTCAGAAGATATACCTG
>JBKPMK010000348.1:0-4125 GCA_046732115.1 Thermoproteota archaeon | reverse complement strand
CAGTTTACTCCTGTGATGTATATGCTTGGATTTGGTGTGCTAGCCTCGGTTCCTGCTCTAATCCTGTCTAGATTAATATCACCTCGACGGCGTTATAATCCAGTTAAATTTCTACCAATGGAATGCGGTCAAATGCCAAGTGGTGAAGGTCGTTCACATTTTATGATGCAATATTATTCTTATATACTGATGTTCGTTGTGTTTGATGTCATGTCAATATTTCTGTATGCCTGGGCATCATCTCTATCCTTGATTCCTAGATCTGCAACTCTGCCAATTATGGCATTCTTAGGTATATTGTTTGCCGCAATGGGATACGCTCTCTATCTATCAGGCAAGAAGGGAATTTGGTGAAAACTCTTCCTCCGACAAGCATTAAATACTCAAATGACGGACAAAAAGGTGAGGAGAAACAATAATGATAAAGGATCTAGTTAACCCTTCAAACTTCAATCTTATGGTAAGTAAGCTTAGCGATGTACTAGTTAGAGCACTGGACAAACCCCTGGGTTATGCTATAAACTGGGGAAGAATTTGGTCTTTATGGCCTGTACACCTTGAGACTGCATGCTGTAGTGTTGAATTTGGTGCAGCTTCAGGACCAAGATATGACGTTGAAAGATTTGGTATTATCGAGGCCTTCGGTTCGCTCAGACAGTGTGACCTTATCGTAGTACAGGGGACTGTAAATAGAAAGATGGCGCCTCGATTAAGGATGGTCTATGACCAGATGCCTGAACCAAAATATGTAATTGCTATGGGTGCCTGTGCAATTACTGGCGGTTTATATGTTGACTCATATAACGTGCTTCCTGGAGTCGATGGAATTATACCAGTGGATGTTTATGTTCCTGGATGTCCTCCTAGACCTGAAACTCTCATCCAGGGTACAATGTTATTGCAAGAAAAGATCAAAAGGTCGAAGATCAAATAAACATGACTAGTGAACCAAAAGAAAAACCTACTAATTCATCGTCGCAACAATCTTCTTCTCCCTCTTCTCCTCCGCCATCACCACCATCGCCAAAACCTGCCGCCGGTTCTCCTCCGCCATCGCCACCAGCAAAACGAGAACCAGAAGCTCCACCATTTGAAAAGGAAGTTGTTTCTCAAATAATATCTCATTTTGGAAGTGATAAAATTAAAGTATCCTACATTAGACCGCTACGGATCAAAATTGATGTCAATCCAGCAGACATAGTTGAGGTCGCTACTTTCATTCGCGATAATTTAGGGTTCGATCATGCAGAGGCTGTTTCAGGTACTGATTACCCAAAAAATGACCAAATTGAAGTCATCTATCAACTAGGTTCATACTCAAGAGATGATCTAGAAGGTCATGTTTTTTCTCTGACAACGCGCACCAACCGCGATGACGCACGATTGCCAACATTGATTAATGTATACAGGAGTGCTGAATATCACGAAAGAGAAACATTTGAAATGCTCGGCGTATACTTTGAAGGCCATCCTAGAAATGAACGGTTTATACTACCCGAAGACTGGGCAGATTTACCCCCTTTGAGAAAGGAGTTTAGAATCCGCGGAAGATGATGATATGGGCAGTGGTAATAAAAAAATAGTAATGGTATTAGTATAGAAGGTGAAATAAGAGATACATGGATGTGGCTAAAAACGTTGAACACGGGATTGATGATGATCTTAATAAAGAATTAGCGCTTCAGATTGTAAAAGAATCTGAAGACGACCGTTTGATGAGGCTTAGTGTAGGCCCACAGCATCCCGGTTCTGGACATTTCAGGTTCACAGTTACCGTTGATGGTGATTATATTGTTCACTGTGATCCTGATCCTGGATATGTCCACAGAGGAGAAGAAAAAATGTGTGAATATCGCAACTTTATTCAAAACATTCCACATCTTGAACGTCCCGTGATCCATGATTCTTCTAATATAATATATTCATATAGTCTAGCCGTAGAGCAGCTGGTGGGAATTGAAGTACCACGAAGAGGCCAATTCATAAGAGCGCTTGCCTCTGAACTTGATCGCCAGATTTATACTTTGTACTGGCTTGCAATATATGGAATTTTTCTTGGTCACTCTACTATGTTTATGTGGCCTACTGGGGATAGGGAATTATTTATTGATTTGATGGATGCTTTGACTGGTGCAAGAGTAACGCATGCATTTAATATACCTGGTGGAGTTCGGAACGATATTCCTGATGGCTTTAAGGATAAATGCCTCCGAAATATTGCATATTTTGAAAAGAGATTAAAAGAGTATGAGGACATATTCTACAATAATCCCCTCTTTAGACAGAGGACTGAGGGTGTAGGAATTCTTACAAAGGATGATGCAATCAAACTAGGCGTTACCGGATCTGTATTACGCGCATCAAGTGTACCATATGATGTACGAAAAGCTGAACCATATGATGTTTATAATGAAATGGATTTTAAGGTGCAATATATGAAAAGCGGCGATTCCTTTGCAAGGTCATATGTTCCCTTTTTGGATATGAAAGAGTCATGTCACATCATGAGGCAATTACTAGATAAAATGCCTGAATCTGGAGAGGTAAGAGCAAAGCTGCAACCAAACCCAAAAGGTGCGCCTGGTGAAGCTTATAGGAGAGTAGAATCAGGCAGAGGCGCTCTTGGTTACTACATTGTTAGTGATGGTACTCCAAAACCTTATAGGGTAAAGATATCTGTTGGTTCATTTAGGAATATGATAGCGCTGCCACATTTGCTAGTTGGCTCAAAATTAGCAGATATGCCATCTGTTTACTGGTCATTGAACTACTGGCCTGTGGAGGCTGACAGATAATAAAATGGCAACTGCTCCAATACCTTACCGTTTTGGAAATTTTGTTGCTAGTATTCTTCGGCTAATTCTCTGGATTATAATTATAGCTTCTCTTGTAGTTTTACCTCTAATTTTCGTCATATTATTCTATGTACCACTTCCACCTGTAAATGGTGAGGTTCTTACACCATATCTGTTCCTGTCTATGATGGTAGACCCTACGCGTACCTTGCCAATTGTTCATTTCATAATTCACACTGAGCTATTTAGGATAGCTGTGTTCCCTGGCTTTTCATTTGCAGCGTTGATGGCAGCAGTTACAATTTTTGTTGAACGCAAATTCTTGGCAAAAATGCAGCTAAGAATAGGTCCGCTTTACTGTGGTAAAGTTGAAGGAATTCTGCAGTTGCTAGCAGATGGTTTGAAACTCGTATCAAAGGAAATCATAATTCCATCAGCGTCAGATAAGCCAATTTTCTGGGCCGCTCCTATTGCATTTGTTGCAACGGCTGCCGCAGTAGTTGCATTAATACCCGTAGCACCTGGCTGGGTGGGTGCAAATATTAATGTTGGTCTTATTGCAGTATTTGCAATTCTTGGATTCTTTCCTCTAATTGCGCTACTATTTTCATGGGCAAGCAATAGCAAATATCCATTCATTGGTGGATTACGTGCTCTGCATCAGATGATTGCTTTTGAAATTCCTTTCTTTCTCTCTGGACTTTCTGTTGTACTTTTAGCCGGCTCGCTTAATCTAACCAGTATTGCAATCGCCCAGCAACCATACTGGTATATTTTCTTCCTTCCAATCAGTGCTTTTGTATTTTTTATTTCCTCTTTGGCAGAACTGGAACGAATTCCATTTGACTTGCCTGAGGCAGAAAGTGAAATCGTCGCAGGATGGCTAACTGAAACGTCGGGTATGATTTATGGTCTGATACAGCTTGGTTCATACATAAAAGTATATGCTCTCTCTGCACTATTTGTTGTATTATTCCTTGGCGGCTGGGCGGGACCACAAATATTTCCAAAGGAATTAATGCCTGCCGCTCATGCCACGACTGCACCTCCTCTACTTCAACTGCTAACATTGCAAGGCGTTTTTAACGGTGTCACAGCAAGTGCAATATTTTGGTTTACATTAAAGACGGTTGGCATAATCCTGATAATGCTATTTATAAGAGGTATCAATCCCAGAATAAGAATAGACATTCTACTTCATACAGGCTGGTATAAATTAATAGTCTTGACATTCATAAACATGTTTATAGCACTAGCTTTAATTTATGGTGGCATATTAGGACCAGGAGGAGTGCTAACAGTACATTGAAAAGATTGCCAGGTACAGCTG
>JBKPMK010000347.1:0-7071 GCA_046732115.1 Thermoproteota archaeon | reverse complement strand
GCTAACTAACCACTTCGCCTCTACATTCTTCGCAAGAAAATGTTCCTTCATCAAATTGCAAAAGATCAGACCATTCACCACATTCATCGCAATAACCCGAAACATTGCCTGCAGATCGTCCTATTTCTCCTCTCATAAGTGAAGCCTTCTCAGAAATTACATCAACTAAATCAGGAGTGACAGCAATAACGTCTGATGTGGAAATGATGCCTACCAATCTGTTCTTATAAACTACGCCAAGACGTTTTATATTATGTTGTCTCAAAATGCGAGCAGCTTCAGTAATACCTTCTTCTCCTTCTATAGTGTGTAGCTTTTGCATTATATCCGAAGCTTTGACCATAGTAGGTTTGATATCCTTGATGACAGCGTTCGAAACTATGTCCCAATCTGTAACTATTCCTACTGCTTTCTCATTTTCCATAATGATAATGCTTCCAATCCTTTCCTCTTTCATCTTGGTAGCAATATCTTTTATAGTATCGTGGGGTGAAGCAGATATGACAGGACTATTCATAATATCTCTTACCAGAACACGGGTAGTCATATTAGCATCACCATGTTGTCTGATTGGCCTTTTTACCACAATATCAGATTCAAAACATACCTTTAATTACTTTGCTTAGGTGAAGAAGATAAATCATTCGTAGTTGCTACACCCACTATCTCTCTTCTCTCTCCTCTTTCAGTAAAGGAAATTTTTGACTGTCCGTATGGAATTGTCCTTACAAAGTCATCTATACTTATTGTTTTGATAAAATCTAGCAATTCCATATGACCCGAAGCTACTCTGATGAATTCATTTTTAATTTTTTTAGCAATATTAGTCGGATCCATAGTGCCAGGTAATAAAACTGAATATACCAGAGAACTCTTCTTTACTGCGTCTATTGGACCACAAACAAGAGTAAATTTATTATTGCTCATTTGCATTACTCCAATCGCGAGTTTTATTTCAACTCCCTTTATGTAATTACGTTTTCCCTCAATAACAAACGAACCCTTGGGAAGAAATTGTCCTGTAGGTGCGCCTTTCCTTATCTGATCGGCTTTCACCCAATATGCATCCCCACTAAACAATCCATCCTTCCAGGCTCTACTAAAAGAGACTGTTGCCTGTGCTGCTTGTTGTAAGCTCATAGATATATCATTATCATTATCATCACCAATTGTTGCTGCTGAATTTTTAATAACAAAAAATGGAGAGCCATAGATTTCTGCATGGAATACAATATCATATTCAGTTAAATGTTTACGAATGACAACAGAGTTAGAAGAGGAATCTCTGCCGCCTATCGCTAACAAACCGTCACTTGTTATAAACCATCTATATCTCTCATACCATTCCTTGTTGACCTGGTGTTTTACAACGACTTTATTGTGTATCTTGGCACTTTGATTTCGTAATTTATGTATCTGTGCAAGTAATCTTGCTTTGGCTTCTTCTATCGATGCACTTCCTCTTTCCATTTCCTTGGCCCTTCCAAAAAGAAGAGATGCTATCTTGGGCAGATTATTATTATTATTATTATTATCAAGTCGAATACGCTCATTAACTACCTCTAAAAATTTAACTCCTTTTTCAGTGATAACATATGCGCAGTTAGCCGCTAGCAATTCTTTAACTCTGCCCTCGTCAAAAGCATGTGCTCCCGCATAAGAAATAGCCATTAACTCACTAGCGATCTTTCTTATCGTATTGGACTTTGAAATAACTTCTTCTTTTGCTTTATTCTGCTCAGTTAAATCATGTTCTAGACTTGCAATTTCTTTTCCAATTTCTACTGTCTTAATATTACGTCCTAGATCTAATATATCACTGCTAAGAACTTCATCTATCGCATCCATATACGAGCTGACTCTCTTGAATGGCCATTTAGTTACATTATATGTTACGATAGGGAGTGCGTCTTGTGCCTTTCCGTCTGCTCCTGTGATTATTATAGGTTCGAGATTCTTACCTGTGCTAACATTTGCAACTAACTCTTGTAATTCAGAGTAAACCTTGTTTAGATCGTCATCTGAAAGTTGTCCCACTTTCTTTGATTGTAAATTGGCCCTAGTTGCTATTTCTTCTACGAATCTTCTGGGCATAGAAGTACTTCTACCAAGCCATCTTAAAACATCGAGGTCTTTTTCACTAGTACTTCTTAGATATTGTAATTGTTCAAATGAAAGGTCAAATACATCATTCCCACGAGCTGGCGGATAAACATAGTGTAAACCGGTCCTTAAGATCCTATGTCTTACTTCAATAGGGCTAAGAGTAGCGAGTATGAGCATATTTTCATCACATAATATTATATTCCCCTGTCCAAAGAATTCTCCTATTATTACTCTGTATTTACCATCCATATGTTTGAATTTTATAGATACTATACGTTCGCTACCACGTTGTTCTATTGATTCAATCTTTGCTCTTTCTACTTCAGCTTTGACTATGTTAATAAGATCATTTTCTTCGATTTGTTTGAACTTGAGCCTTGTTAGCCAAATACCTCTAGTCGAAATCACTAGCATAACATCAGGTTTATTAGGATGATGTAGTCTGAAAAGAAAAGAATCTTTTGTGACTGCATTAACGTTACTTATATAATATTCTTTAATAATATCTTTAATTTCGTTTACTACGTAATGCAGTTCAATTCCAGACAACTCCATACATAACAATACTACTAAGTCAGCCATAAATATTAACTAAAACCAATGATTATTAGTAATTGCAAATGCCGTTATAGCTTGGTAAACCGCAAGAAATTAAACCAAGTGATATTTAATGACACAAGTAACCTATTTTGGAATCACTGGATCGTGTTTTTTACATGAGAGCAGTACTAGGACTTATTGCAGGCATAGTTGCTGGTATTATAGTACCACCTGGTACAAACCAAACCGCTGCTGCCGGAACAGTAATTCTCGTTGGTATAATATTCTACATAGTTTCATACGGGGTTGCGAAGGGTATTGCAAAGAATATCCCACAGACTATGCGACGTAAGTTAGCAACGAACGGCATATTTCCATTTATTTTTCTTTTGCTAATGTTTATGATAATTGTCTATACTGGCTTGCACCAAAAAATTGCAGGTTAAAATACTTGATTTATTTAGGATAAAAGTTAGGTTGCTTTGGGATTATAGAACTCCAGGAATACCTGATGAATTATTCGATAGAGTAGAAGACGTTCCTATTACAAAAGAAGATGTAAGAGCTCTTGTCATAAGTAAATTACGACTTAAAGAGAATTCCTCTGTTATAGATGTTGGTTGCGGAAGTGGCAGTATTACTGTTGAGATGTGCTTACAGACAAAAGGCAACAAGATCTATGCTATTGATTTTGATGAAAAGGCCGTGGAATTGACTAGGAAAAACCTTCTAAAGTTTAATGTAAAAGCTGAAGTAATCTTTTCCAAAGCACAGGACATTTTGCCACTTCTTCCCCAGGTTGATGCCATATTAATTGGTGGAACCTCAGGAGAAGTCGAAAAGATTGTTAACTTGGGCGTCGACAGACTAAATAAAGGTGGAAGGATAGTAATCGATACCGTATTGATTGAAACTATGTATAAGGCGTTAACTACCATTAATCAAGCGAATTTAAAAGAAGTAGACGTTACGCAGGCTATAATTGCAAAGGCAAGGAAAGTTACTACAGGCACAATGATGTCGGCAAGAAACCCAATAATAATAATCTCAGCTACAAAGCATTGACCGTTACGATATCGCCATACAAAGAATAGACAAGATCTCTCTTTTTTTAAAGAATTGTATAACTGGCATGAATGAAGTTCTAGCAAAAGATTCTGTTGATGGATTGTTCTTTTGCTCCCTATAATATTGGCATAATTATCATGGATATAATGACAATTTGAAGAAAGAAAAAAGCACACACAATGGATAGAAATGTCAGCGTATGGATATATATATATCATTTAAAACTGCGAGAACTGTCTTTTCATTTAAATAACTCTCAATTTTAAAATTTATGATTATGAAACTTTCGTGTGTAGGTTGCGGCCCTGGCGATCCTGAATTGCTTACAGTAAAAGCTGTAAGATTAATTAAAAATGCAGAGGTGGTTTTTGCACCTACTTCAAAAGAAGGTAAACCCAGCATAGCTTTATCCATAGTAAAAAAATATATCCATAGTTCCACCGAAACGGTCAATCTTATATTTCCTATGTTAAAAGACAAAGAAGTCCTGAGGAGTCATTGGAAAGAAAATACTGAGAAAATTGCTAATAAAGTCAGAGCAGGAAAAAGAGTCATTTATTTAACTGTAGGCGACCCTTCAATATACAGCACGTGGATATACATATACAAGGAATTAAGAAAGAATCATAAAGACATTGAAATCGATATAGTGCCTGGTATAACCTCAATATTTGCATTTGCCGCAGAGGCCAAAATTGCCCTCGTAGAAGGCGATGAAACCCTGGCCATAGTTCCTGCATGTTATGACATGGATAGAGTAAGGCGAGCTTCAAATGTATGTGATACAGTCATTTTCCTTAAAGATGGCAGGTATTTTGATGACGTAATTGATATGCTCTCCGATGCAGGTTTTGTGGAAGATTCAATAATTGCAATTGCACAAGATGTAGCAATCAAAGGCGAGATAATGAAGATGAGCAGATTAGCTGATTTGCGTGGAAGAAGGGGATCAACAGAAAAATATTTCTCTATAATGGTAGCAAAGAAGAAAAGTGATAGAGAGTAACACAGTCTATTTCGTAGGGTCAGGTCCCGGAGATCCTGAGCTTATTACAATAAAAGCCAAGAAATTAATTGAGCAAGCAGATATCATAGTTTATTCCGGTTCACTTTTAAACCCAAAGATACTCGAATATGCAAAAAAAGATGCTCAGCTTTATGATGCAGCTCTGCTAGATAGAGAGAACATATATAGCATTTTAAGAGACTCTACCAAACAGGGAAAACTTGCCATTCGTTTTCATGATGGTGACCCTGGGCTCTTCAGCACTATCAGAGAGCAGATTGATAAATTAGAAAAGGATGGACTACGATGTATCGTAGTCCCTGGGATAACTGCAATACTTGGAGCAGCTGCAGCTATGAATTTGGAATTGACCCTTCCAGGTAATACACAAACTTTGATAATAACAAGGGCGGAATTTAGAACTCCAGTACCTGAGAGAGAGAAAATATCTGAATTAGCAAAACACGGTGCCACTATGGTTTTCTATCTCAGTGTACATTTAATATCGGATATTGTAGAAGAGATTTTAAAAGGTGGAATTTATAATAAAGAAACTCCTGCTGCTGTGGTTTATAGAGCGACATGGAAAGATCAAAAGATAATCAAGGGGACATTAGGCAACATAGTGAATAAAACTAAGGAATCCAAAATAATTAAAACTGCACTGATCATTGTAGGGGATGTATTAGCACCAACAAATTACCAATTTTCTAAAGTCTATGATGCAGGTTTTACACATGGATATAGAATGGCAAAAAAGAAAAGTTAAGAGCCAATACTATGTACATTTCAGGATCATTAATGTAACTGAGATTCGCAATGATTTGAATATTATTTTTAAGAAAGTGACATAATAGTGACAATAGTAATTATGTCCCAATTCACCAATTCTACTGTAGATAGATATTATATCTGATCATCAAAGAAAAAAATCCAACTTACTTTAATAATATATCAGGTCTGCAACCGATATATAACTTGTTAAAATTCTTTAAAATATAATATCTTATGGTAGCAAAAAATTTATGGCGGACAGCCTTCCATTTTTTGTATATAATATCCCTTTCCTTTGATATCTTTTTCAACCATCGGTGGTGCCTCTTGGACATGACAGAATTGGCACTCTTCCTGAGTCATTTTTTGCCCTTCTTGACCTACACTAGTAAGATATTCTTTGCCATATTCAATTGCCTTCTCATGTGGGGTATTTGCATCTACGACCACATCGAAGTGCATGATCTTACCGTCCTTTTTGCTTACATAAGTATCATAAACTGCGCATTCCATACTAATATTTTTCAGCTATACCATATTTATTCTAATCTTCAGTCTACGCAAGTATATAGATTATTGGAGACATAGCTGAAGATATAATAATACTCTTATTATCCTCATGCAGACGATCATCCTTCGTAATACTACTGCAATAAATATTTGATTCAAAAAACGAAGTCTGAACACTAAGCCCATCCATCATCATCATCATCATCAAATGGTATCTGTTAGTGGTAAAATGTAGTAGATTATGCCGATGGCAGGTATAAGCATAGAAATATTTACTGGAATATTATCAATTGTTGTTAGTTAGAGTTAATGTATCTCACTAGGGATGAGGAAAAATCACTCAATGGCGAGAACGGTGAAACTATGGCTTCTGCGTACAAAATTCTGCTTGCGATTGGGATGGCTACAGGAGCAGAAAAACTTGTTCCTATTAAATGGGCTCACATATCAGGAGTTAATTACAACACTATTGGCGATGCGGGCGTTGAATTTCTTGAAAAATTTAGTAGAGGTGCCAACGTTGCAGTGAAAACTACATTAAATCCGATGGGTTTTGATAGAAATAAACGTGCTAGCCTGCCAGAAATTTTTACTGACCAGCAGATGAGAATAGTGAGATCATATGAAAGAATGGGTACTACTCCTTCATTTACATGTATTCCATATGAAATCTTTGATATCCCGGATAGGGGGAGCGCAGTAAGTTTTGCAGAAAGTAATGCTGCGCTCTATTCAAATTCAGTACTGGGATTATTGACAAATAAAGAAAGTTCACTCAGCGCGCTTGCAAGTTCTGTGGCTGGAAAGGCACCTTATTCGGATCTTCGAATAGAAGAATTTAGGCATCCAAAGGTTACTGTTAAACCAACTGTAAAACTCAATACAGAGGTAGATTACGGATTGATTGGTTACTTTGCAGGAAAGGCGGTAAATGACACTTGTATTGCATTTGACGATATGAAAGAAAAAACAGGCATAATTAATATGAAATCCCTTTCAGCAGCGATAGGTACATCAGGAATCTGTGGAATGTTTACATCTGAAGAGAAGACAAATGAAGTAATTTC
>JBKPMK010000346.1:0-4145 GCA_046732115.1 Thermoproteota archaeon | reverse complement strand
GCAATGACCATTGAGGAAGTATCTTCCGGGAAGATTTTGACACTTTTATTAACTATATTTCTGTTGGATTCTAATTTATTGAATGTAACATTAACATTGTCTGATTTTCCTTTTATTTCAGCGATCAAATATCCCTTTTTGTCATTCCATTCACTAAAGCTGCATACTTGACTAGAACCGGAATACCATGCAGTATCTGTCACTTTGTGCGCTTTATGATCATCTCCAAGAGCAATGTAACTATATTTTCCGTCTAGTATGCTAGGATGTAAAGTATAATTCGACATCATACCGTGGGCAATGAGTACGTTTTTCATACTTGATGCAATGTTATTATTCTGAATAGAAATCCATTTTTCGTACATTGAGTATAATTCCAGTGAATTTAAAGACCTTGCTGGAACAACTGGATGAGCCAAAATCCTTAAACCGAGTTCGGGAAAATCGCAGAATAGAGGCCGCTTCTCTTTTAGCGCTTTTCTGATATCATAATGTGTAAAAAGGTAAATATTATCAAAAAGATATGCGTATTCACTAAGCGTAGAAGTATTATATTCCATATAATGTCCATGGTTACCATCTATAATAACGACCGGTATCTTCGCATCATAAATTTGTTTAAAGGTCTTGGCTGCAATAGTTCTAGCATATTCAGGAGGAGGATTAGAGTCATTGCCAGAAGGGGTATCAAAAAAGTCGCCACAATGTAGAATAATGTCTGGTTTCCGGTCGCTATGAGTAACCTGGTTCACGAATCCCATCCAAGCGAGATAGAAATCGTCTTCCAATGGCCTTATTTGATTATTAATAATGCCTCTTCTTACATGCTTTGGCCGTTTTCCGAGATGAGTGTCTGAAATATGTGCAATTCGAACCATTCTTTATTCACGATTAACTATCTCTTGTTTTGTGTAATCATTCGTCATTACAGTTATTAAAAAGTAGCTAATACAATTTAAAACCCAGTATTAAAGCTAGAATTTAAGACTTTAACTTTGACATTCCTAGACGTCACTAGAAACTTACTTAGTTCAGTAAAAGGGAACACCTGACATATCTAATATAGCCTATACATCACTTTTTCTGGAAATTCGTACCAATTTAGTCGTACCATTCTAGAGCAGATTTATAGTACGACTTATTTCTTATTTATCCATAGCCTTCTTCGAGAGATAACATGATAATAAAACTAAGTTATCTATGATATCATGATATCGATAACTATAAATATAAATTTACCTAATAGCTTTTGTGATGCACAATCTAATAATTAGAGGGTTCGATGATAAGGTACATACGCAGTTAGGAGAAATGGCTAATCATAGTGGTGTTTCTATAAATTCCATAGTAAAAGATGCAGTGGACCTATGGTTAAAACACCAGCAATCACAGATTACAAGAAAGCATCACCTAGTGATTTATTCAGATGATGAATCAATGATGGGGTTGCTAAAATCAATGGATAGACTTGCCAAAGCAGCCGAGTTGTTTAGATGCTTTTGCGGTCCACCGGGCAGCCAATCATCCCAATTTTTGTCTAAACTTAAATGGTATGATGGAACTGCTATGTCCTACTATTATGCTCGTACTAATACCATTACGACAGAATCCGTAAACAGCCAAGACAAGGACAAGCATTATGTCCTACTACAACCACTACAGGAGCAACAAAAACGAAGTCAGATTCATGGTCAAAAAAATATTATAAAATATTGTGGAAGGGTAATCGAAAATTTGGCTAAACACGCAAACAATAGGCAGGTATGTTGTCTAGATTTTATGATAAACGATGTAGCAAGTGCCTCCTTGATGCAAGCCTTAACTATTGAAGAAGCCTATAACAATAATCGAATACCAGGCCTGACATATTGTACTTACAAGACTGCAACTCTGTTAAACTCAGGTCTAAAAAATATCTTAGACCTATTCCAACTGCATGATCAGATCTTTTTATTAACTGGCGACGAGGTCCACAAGCTACATATTACCAAAGAAAATGTTCACAAGCTTTTTCTAAACTAGTAGTAAAAAGACCAGTCATGATTATCCTATTATAAAAATCCTATGCATATTTAAATTAATATAAAAGTAGTTTGCTGTTTAAATGGATGAGATAATAAAAAGCTGCTATTTTTTCATATTGGACGAGTTATCTTATCAGTAACGGAATTTAGATGGTGGAGATGCAGTTTTCATCATATTTTCTTACTTCCAACTCATTTTGTAGATTGTCATCGATAGATATATACTAACAATATTAGATGATACCATGGTAGCAAACAACAGCTACCTTCTACAATGTTATCATGATATTCAGACTATGGATAAACAATCAAGAGAAGTATGAGAGAACGGCGTAAATGTTACAAAGTTGTCTGGAGCAGTGGAGGCAATAACGAGTAATTCCATGATTTCACAATTCAATTTCCGTACAAAAGGAAAATGGATTAATGGTGAGCATACCAAACGACTATAAATGACTTTTATGGTTTCTGCCAGACTCACAGTAGAGTCATCCTTTCGTGCTCGATAAAGATGAACCACCAATTTTATTGGGGAAATCAGGACCAAATCCGGCAGAGTGCACTCTAGCTTTAAATGGTTGCTTGACTACTATGATCTATCATGCAGCCGCTCAAGGAGTAAAGATAGATGAGGTAGAGTCAATCCTAGCGGGAGACATCGATTTTCAAGGCCGTCTTGGACGTCCGAGAAAGTTAGAAATGGATACTAGAAAATCAAAGTCACATTCAAAGTTAAGTCTAACGCTCCAAAAGAAAGAGTAAGATCGCCTGTGTTTGATATAATCTCCAACAATCCAACCCAGTGGAAGTCTCTCTTGAGGAATAACGTAAACAGCGAAAATATCCTACTCACGAATGATAACAAAATAGACGATTTGACCAATCCCTTAACTGAGATATCCAATCTTAATTTTTTTTAGCATTATCTAGTGTTTTAGATTTGACTTTCCTAGTTGGATATTCTAATGATTTTACCAGTTTTGACATCATATATGAATCCAAAGACCGATATGTCTGGAGAAAAGAAAGGCGTAGATTTTATCTTTTTTACCTGATCCCTGACATTTTGTTCGAGATTTGGAAACGAATGGAATTTCACTTCACTTGCATCGGTATTGTATTTGTCTGTTAATTGCTTCTGAAGATCATTGTCAGTAAATTTGAGCAACCCACAATCTGTATGATTCAAAACAATAAATTCTTTCGTCCCCAGAAGCTCGTGTGAAATAATAAGAGAACGTATAGCATCGTCTGTAGCTATACCACCGGCGTTTCTGATAATGTGCGCTTCTCCTACATTTAATCCAAGCACATTCTCCACATTTATTCTAGTATCCATACATGCAAGTACTGCTAGTTTTCTTGCAGGTGAGCTCGATAGTGTTGCATACTTAAAGTCATTTGAATACTTCTCATTTGACATAAGTATTTGATCAATTTCAACCATAGCTATAGCCTACTCATGTTGAACATATACCACTTCCGTAACTGGTCTATATCAAATATTAAGTTTCAGAATCTGACAAGTATCATGAATTAACGCTTATAGGATCGATATCACTAGATAATGTGGTATGGAACTCACTAACAAGGAAAATGTACGTAAAATATTGGTACATGCCGAAGTTAGCCTAATACCCATCGGCTCACGAATTCCTTCTGCACCAGACGACCAAGAGGAGACTGGTATGAGTAGAGAAATTGCAGTAGCATTTGATGCAATCTCTAAGGTGGAGGGTCTAAAAACCATTCTTACTCCAATGGGAACACAAATAGAATCAGAAAATTTATCAAATATTTTTAGAGCAGTCGAATTAGCACATAAAGCTGTAAAGGATACTGGAATTAAAAGAATCATATCTACAATACGTATAGATGAAAGAATTGACGCCTCACACACCCTCGAAGACAAGATGGAATCGGTCAAAAAGAAATTGCCTACTTAACAGTCAGTCCCTCAATAATTATTCATGACAATTGTCACTAATGACCTATCAACGCAGAAGCCTAATAAGAGAATAAATTTAATCTCGTATTAATTTTGACAAATGAAAATACTAGCTCATATTTAATTGTAAGTCGGTTGTAAGATAAACCTACTTGTACAGTCCAATTGAAAAT
>JBKPMK010000345.1:0-8682 GCA_046732115.1 Thermoproteota archaeon | reverse complement strand
GAGCATTGATGAAAAGACATGATCAACCTGATCAAGATCATCATCGACAAATCACTAATTTTATAGATGTAAATTCAGTAGACTAATATTCATCAAAGATAGAAAAGCTAGGTGGTAAAATAGTTGTTCCTAAAATGGCAGTACCAGGTCTGGGGTATTTTGCAGTATGTCATGACACGGAGAACAATAGCTTTGGTATTTGGGAATATAACGAGAGTGCAAAGTGATTAATTAGAACTCAGTTAAATAAGGAAACCTGGAATAACAACTACAATACTAATTTTGAGTAACATAGGGTCCGGATCTCTTATTCAACCTCTTCAAAGTAAACATATGCTGCCCCGAACTCCTCACTTTTTATTTATTGACAGCCAAAACTGTATTTACATAAAAACCATATTATTTCAGAAAGGTATACTTGATGGCTGATTATTGCTCACGGCATCTGTAGATACAATTCAGTCAAAGATATTAAGTAAAACTTAAGTTCTGTGATGATATACCTTTCTATAATGACTTTGAGTCTAAATTGTAAAGATGCAGGGGATCCTGTATGCACACATACCATGCATGGCGAAACGGAAGAAGAACTATTGCAGAATGCGAAGAAACATGGAATAGAAGTTCATGGATATACTGAAGAAACATGGAATGAGGAGATAGTGAAAAATAGAGACCATTTCAAAAAGCTCATTAAAACCACTTAATTTTTTTGTAATTCATGATAGCGCATAACATATAACTAATCACACGGCTTTCATATGATTCTATATACTTAATGCACTGCTTCATAGTCTATCACGATATAATGCATCATAGATAGCAATCATGGGACAATATTGGAGCATGGTTAATTATCTCTTATAATTTAGTATCTTTTCTACCCACGTTATACCATTACCTGTTGCTATCCATTTGTTATCACTACCCATCGTTATACATCCAATTTATTGCAGTCATGTAATCTATCCAGACAGACACCAATTCCAAATTGTTATTAAAATCCTCCCTTGTTATTTGCATAGCTTTTACCTTCTTTAGTAAGACGTAACAAAATGTGAGCTGCAGTCATTAATGCAGATTCAAGCTGAAGACCTTTTTTTGTATTATCAATATCTACAGCTGATGTCAGTTTTGCTCACAATAACATCCTATTTTTAAGAATACACCACATATATAATAATGGTATTAAGTGGTATTCAAGGGTATTAAATGACTCGATCCAGCATATATTTGAATATATAAGGCAAAAGCAGAATAGTACAGTTTACGATATTTTAGATAGATAGAGGAAATGCTGATGCGACGACGTTGGTGATGATTTGAATCAGCTAACATGTTAATTACATATATTCAAAGATAATGGAAGGCTCTATTTATGATACTTCAGAAGTTTTGACAATATTGCTTTCAACCTTATTCTACTTTGATAGGATTTTACATGATATCTACAATATTAGAATTGATGCACTTATTACAGTTGTCCATAAGCCATCTTTGTTTCCTTGTGCTGATTGCGTGATATTTTGGGTTTTGTAAATCTTTCCAGAAAGTTTCCATTGTTCTTCTCTTTGATTCCAAGTAAGACTTGGATCGTTTGGCAGACCAAGTGTTGTAGCAAGCATTTCCATAGCCATATCCTCCGCATAATCCCCAGCTTTTTGTGCAGTTTCTCCAGTAGAGTGATGTTCAGATAGATATCCATATTGCATATTGTCTGCAGGGCTTGCTAGACCTACTGAAGCAGCAATCAGCCTATTTGGTTCATTGGTAGAGGAACGTGCTAAAACAGTAAAAACAATTTGTCCTGCCATCAGATGCTTCCTACCTTCTTGCCTGGAAACTATTTTACAGTTGGATGGTTTTATACTTGATACAGAAACCAAATTGAGATCAGCTATCTCTGCATCACGTAAAGCTAACTCAAAGCTCGTAAGATAGTCTTTATGCAAGCCTTTGCCTTTAGTCAAAAACATTATTTTTGGAACGTACAATATCGGATTTGAAAGTGTTGTGATGTTATCTATTGTTGTAGTCATCATCTTGTCTGGTTTTTTCACCATCGTTATTCCTTTAGTACGTAGTACATAATATTATAATAGTGCGAGCAAGTGGACTGAACTAACTTACTAGGATACTTGAGCTTTGTAATATTTTGAGTTCATTATATTAAGGCGACTGGAGGTTATAAGCAGCATTGACATTATTTAACAGGCATACATCATTAATACGTGCAAGTCTGCATACGTCTCTTAACTGCTGTGTAGGCTATTGTAATATGGCAATCTATCCATTCCTCTACGATGATTACTATCTGTCAGGCATTGTGCTAGGATACAGAACGGTATTTGACAACAACAATAAACAAGCAACGGAAAATATAACAGCAGCTCCCCCGTACCGTCTAAATAATGACTTGATTTATAGAGTAGTGCCAGAGTCAACGACGGTAAGTTGAAATATCTCTATTTGTATACTCGAATCATCCCAGAATAGATGCTTTCCAGTATAATATCAAGGGTAACAAAGACTTCTGTAAAAACCAATAGGTTTGATGTAGAAATATCCCGAGATAACCATGACACAGACAGCAATGACAATGGGGATGAACCACCACCTTCTGACATTAGCGATGAATATCACAGTAATAGCAGTAATGATGACAATAATAGACACGTATCTCATAATAAATGTGAGAGTCTAGACGAAGGAACATTTGCTTTTATGTGTTGGATGAACTCTGATGACAAAAAATCAATAACTTCTGATAATCCTATAGTTTTGCTAAAATTTGTTAACGATAAGCATACAATACTATATGATACAGATTTGCACTGTGAAGTTGATGTTCAAATAAATGAAGGTGTTCCATATTGCAGGCATTGCGAATTAGATGATTGCTCACATGTAGGTTTTGCTGTATGTGTAGAAGAATTGTATGGACATAAACGTGGAAAAGGTGAAAAAGAGGAGACAGTAGATGACATTCTATAAGATCGTCAAACTAGGATTTGATAGAAGAGTTACGTAATACGAGATGGTAGAGCGAATATTTTGATATAACCAGTCCTATTGTTGATTATCCCTCTTTTCCCTTTCTTTTAAAGAAAGCGGACGCTAATCCAAATTGCTGCCAGATTTTCTTATTATTCTTACCGCTGCTACCAAGAGAACCAATAGCATCAGCAACATTCCATCCTATCTTTACCATGGGATTATGATCATTAATTTGACAAGTGGCTATACGATATATGTATTAGTATACACTTCAATATGAAGCTCTTTAGGTAGGTTATGTCTGGCTATAATATAACAACGATGCTTTCTGTGTCAGTATCAAAGTCAAAATGGGCCAGCTCTAGGAGTACAAGCAGGACAAGCAGGTACTTCGAAAGTACCAAAGGCTAGTAGCTTTAAGCATTTTGGACATACTATCCAAACAATATTTAGTGTAGGAAAAGCTTACGAGATTGATTTCCGCTGGGCTTAACACAAGTGCCTTAATCAATTCTATCTTGAAAGTGGTAGAACTTCAAAGCCAGCCTGAAGGCATCAAATATGTCGTTGTATGAGGTTGCTTCTTTATCTAGACATAGCATCATTTTATAGCATAAATATAGCAGGGATACCGAGATCAGGATTAGGACTGGAAGATGGAAGATCAACCTCTGCAACAGCCCAACTTCAGAGATAGTATCTAGAATAATTCCGGGTTAAAACAATAAATAGCATGGAAATAGTTTTTCATATTTCCTTAATTAATTTGCGATACTTGCCCTCATTCTTCTTGGCATCTTCTTTGAATTGCTGAGCAGTAATTCCATGTGTATCCACTGCATGCTTTTTAGCATTTTCAAATAGTTCTTGTTCTGTAGCTCCTGTAATAGTATGTGAACACTGAGGATCACCTGCTTCTTTACAGTTGATAGACAACATTAAGCTTTGATTATAGAATTGATGTATATAAGGAGATCTTGTTTAAGTCTAGTCAACTTATCATAGAATTGGATTATCGTAGCTTAGGCATGTTCTGGAATGAGTATCAATTTCGTCTAGCAAATTATTCAAATATAATATTATCATATATCCATCTAGATCAGGATTAGGATTTTTGCAATATTCTCTCTTAACTCCTTATAATCGTCTAGTCTTGTCCTATCGGATTCACTAGATGGAAGATTTTCCAAGAGATTTTTCTGCAATTTTTCTGCCATGTTGTCAAGTGAATCGACGATCTTTTTAAGATCGCCTTTTGAAATCTCCAATGTGGCTATTTGGTTGGCCTTGTCAATCTTTATTCTATTGATCATATAACAATAACAGGATCTCCACTTTATCTATATAATATTGCTTAGTATCCACGGTACAGAATAAAAAAGATGTTGTTATTGTATATTCTCCAATTAGTATCTATCTAACTTAAGCCGACTGCCAGATAAGTCCGGACTTAGATTGAGCATAAATTACCTATTGTGGTTAATAACTCTTTGGCTCAATAAAAGAGAGTTGTTATGAGATTTAATAGTTCTCCAATAACATATTGCCTTTAAGGAGCCAAAATGATAGGGCCCATATGACTATTGCATTGACAACTATAGTGTTCTTGCCTATAGAACACAAGTTCTAACAAAAATAAAAAAGTGGTGATAAGAACTACAATAAGGAAAATTCAAACTATGGCCTCTCTATTGGTAAAAAATACAATGTATAGAGAATAAAGGTAATGCTTCTATAGATACTCAAACTTCCCCACGACGATGTATGAGAGTTTGGTCAGGGTTAAATACCAGACCATTACAGATATTGTACTTCATTGAAGATAAGGCATGCTGGCAATAGTCTTTTTTAGTAATTCACATAAAAATTAATTGTAAAAATATAATTAATCTTTTAATCTTCACTATTCAAAAATATACTGTATCTAGCTTTTTATTATGCATCATTTATCTATTTGCCACATTTACACAATAAAGTGAATCATATGTTGAATAAATGACTGCCTTTAGAATTTAATTTGATACAAAAAGTTCACTGCGGGACCAAACAAATCTATAATTTCCTTCCTATATATCATGTTCTGAACATTACACTAGCTTGTATAATAATTCCTACCGTATCGTCTCTCCACCATCAACTACAATTGTTTGTCCAGTTATGAATGATGTATAATCGCTAGCAAGAATTAATGTCACGCCAGCTATTTCCTCAGGCTTACCTGCTCTTCCAAGTGGAATTGATCTGACAATATCAACCCGCTGTTGAGTTGTCAATCTATCCCAATTTCTTTGTGTAGCAATAGTTCCGGGAGCAATAGCATTACATCTTATTCCATATTTACCAAATTCAGCTGCTATGTGCTTCGTGATTCCAAGGTTAGCAGCCTTTGCCACAGTATATGGAGCGCCTTTAATATATCCACTTATTGCAGGAGTAGAAGAAATATTAATTATTACTCCATTATGCTTTTTGACCATGATAGGTAGCACTCTACGGCAGCATCTATAAGTCCCCATAGTATCAATATCAATTACATTTTCCAAATCTTGATCCTGTATCTGCTCAAAGCTTGTATCCCACAGTTCGTCTTTAATTGGATAGCCAGCATTATTTACTAATATATCAATCCGGCCATATTTTTGGCATACTTTATTGACCATCTCATTTACCTCATTTGCTGACGAGACATCAAGCTTCAAACCAATACTTTTGGTTTGATATTCTCTAGCAATCTGATCAGCCGTAGTTTGTGCCTCACTTTCATCTCTTCCTGTAACAATTACAATTGCACCATGTTCAGAAAAAATATTTGCCATTGCTCGTCCATTACCTCTGGTCGAGCCGGTGATAATTGCTACTCTACCGTCAAGCAACTTATTCATCATTTTCTGTCATAATGGAGTGTAATAGAGGATCCTAAAATAGTCGATCTAATAATTATAATTGAAAAGAAATTACAGAAAAATAACAATGGCTCATCTGCAAAACTGACATAGCTAACTATTTTAACAATTGTTGTCTTTATTGTACAAGAAGGCGATAATTGCTATAGTAAGGAACTAATTCATCAAGATGTTGATTAGCATTGAGATTAGGAACAATATTATGAAACAGCTTATTTTATGCTAATTTTAGCTGCTGTAAATATTTACTTGAAGGTGGTGATGAGCCATACAAAGTATTACTAACTTTATCATTGTGCCTGATATCTCTCAACTAACTGCCAAAATAGCCATAAGGAGTCGTCATCATTACTAATTGTGCATATAGAACAATTCTGACATTTTTTGCTCATAAAAAGGACAAAGTGTTGTTTAATGCACTTGGTCTAATATTGATTACCAATTTTTACTGCTCAGAAAATTTGATTCATTGGCACCTCTTCTTGTCCTTCTTATAGCTCATTCCTAATTTCACCATAATCAGGTTCATTTCATTGTTCATTTTCATGTTCATTGCTACTACTAGAAGATCGTTTTAGCTGCTCTTTTGACCTATCAAATACAAAACCTAACGACCTCATCAAATACAGTAACATCAGTAGATCTAGATTCATAGAAAACGTTCTTTAGAAAATGTAACTAGTTCCAACACTGTTTTGGATAAAAGCATTAGGCATATTTTTGGCTATTTCAGTCACAGCTTTCAAGCCTGAGCAATGACAAGGAATAATGAATCTAGGCTTCAGTTGTTCTAGTTCATCGATCGTCCTTGAAATTAATGGTTCAAATACTCCACCCGTTAGATGCATTCCTCCAATCACACCATAGACCCTATCCTCTCCACTTAATTCCTTTGCATATTTTATAATATTTATTATTCCGGCGTGTGCACAACCAGTGATAACTACAAGCCCTTTGTCTTTAATATTCAAGACAATAGCCTGATCATCTTTGATCAATGGATCATTTTCCATCTTCCCATCTTATCTCAGAATAGTGATTTGGAAATCCTTTCTCAAAATCATTGGTTCTAGGTATTTCCCCTGTAACGAGAATTCTGTCTTCGATCCACAAGCTTGGGCATTGTTTTTCCACTAAATTATATCCAGCCTCAATTAAATCAGCTCTGTTGGGCGCCGGCAAACTTATCTTTCTACCATCTTGGAACCTTACCAGTCTGTTTTTAAACGCATCTTCGTGAAGAACTAGCGTAAGCTTTTGTTTTTGTTTCTGTCTTTGCTTTTCCTCATTGATTTTCCTTTTGATGTTAAGTAATCCACCTGCATGGTCAATGTGACCATGGCTTGAAATTACTAGTTCACAATAAGACAAGTCTAAATCCAATACTCCTGCATTGTGACTAGCTGCCAATGGATCTAAACCAGAATCAAACAATAGTCTATATTCAGTCCCATTTACCTCTAGTTTTATAGCTGCACAAAAGCCATGCTCCGCTACAAGTGGATGTACAAACCAATTTTCATTTAGAGAAGGACGAAATGCAACTTTGGTATTAGGTAATAGTATGTCCACACTATTATCAACCAAGCATGTAATTTCTGCGCTATCAATATCTGTCAGGGGCATATCTTCAATGTTATTATAACAAAGTGCCTAGTAAGTTTTAGTGTCGATTAATAATAGTTTTGTATTAATATATATGCATTCTACTATTACCCATTTATTTTGTCATGATGATGTCTTCTTTGCTGATTGGCAAACCAAATAACAGCTAGAGCTTCTACAATACTCTTGAATATAAAGCCAAGCCTGATCCTGTATTGATTTTGTAATAAATTTAGAAAATAATTATCCTATATATCATGATCAACCTACTAATATTGTTCAAGCTCCCACTACATATATTGTGATAGACCTATTCTCTGTTTAGATTTCATTTCTCTTTGTGTCTTAATTTTATTTACTGCATTATCAAAATGTTGCATAGAAATAAATGCATCCGAAGCATGCTTTGCTGCTTCTTCAGGAGTAGAATATCTTTGAAGGTATTCATGCAATACAAGGGATATAGCAGTATTAGCAATCGCTGATATATCGGCTCCGCTAAATCCTTCAGTTATATCTGAGATTTTATCAAATTCCACGTCATGACTCAAGGGTTTACCTTTTGTATAGATTTCCAGAATTTTTTGTCTTGTGATTTTGTCTGGTTTGGGAACAAATATAATCTTATCAAATCGTCCTGGCCTCAGCAAGGCAGGATCGATCATATCAACCCTATTAGTTGCAGCTAGAACAACTACTCCATGCAATTGCTCCATCCCATCTAACTCTGTCAAAAGCTGTGACAATATCCTTGTATTTATCCCTCCTATCCCTTCTCCTCCTCCTTCTGTCCCTCCTGCCACTGTTCTCGCAGAGGCAATAGAATCTATCTCATCAAAAAATACTACACAAGGTGCGGCTTGTCTTGCCCTTCTAAATATTTCTCTAATGCCTCTCTCGGATTCACCAACCCATTTTGACATTAATTCTGGTCCCTTTACGGCGATGAAATTGGCCTCCGATTCAGTTGCAACGGCTTTTGCCAACAAAGTCTTTCCTGTACCCGATGGGCCATGCAACAGGATGCCCCTAGGAATGGAATGTCCTAACTTAGTATACAATTCTGGATATCTCAGCGGCCATTCTACTGCTTCCTGCAATTCACGCTTGACTTCTTCTAGTCCACCTATTGCTGTCCATGGGACATCTGGAGATTCAAGATACACTTCTCTCATTG
>JBKPMK010000344.1:0-3096 GCA_046732115.1 Thermoproteota archaeon | reverse complement strand
TTGAAGATGAGGATGATGACTGTGAACCGGAGCTTCCTCCTCTCATTCCCATGCCCATCCTTTTTACCATTGTCCTTCTCATATAGAGAAGATTAAGCAAACTGACTACTACTATTATAGCAACTAGTGATATAGGAAACGGGCTATGATTGGTGTTACTGAAAATGGACCTACTTCAAAAGTTTCTTCAGGCAGTACTATATTAAACGACACTCTGTTGTTATTAGCTATTTTTTCAGAAAGTTGTGGGAATTTTTCGATAACTTGATCACGGCACTCTGAAGTACAGAATATCTTCAAATTCTTACTTGGCTCACCATTATCATCAACTTTGTTTACCAGCATAGGCAGATCTTTAACATGCTCGTCATGTGAATGGGTTATTAATAGAGCATCAGGAATAAATGATGATAGCGATGGATTAACTTCAACATCTGTGTTTTCAATACTCTTGACTACGCCTTCCCCTATGTCGACAAGCATATGAAAAATTTGTTGGCCTGGTCTAATTCTACCAAGTAGTGAACAAGAAGTGTTTGTACTTGCCCGTTGTCGTTTTATCTCTGCTGCCCTTTCTGACTTTTCCTCGTGGCCCAGAGTCGAAAGATCTGGCAATGTACCATTAATCCGCACTACAAGATTCTCTTCTGTAATCGTCTTTTCTGTTAGTGTAGCCTTTGGTAACTTAGTATTCGTAGATTCAATATTTTGTATAGTAATATTTTCCTGATTCATATTATATAATATTTTACTATAGTATTTATACAATTTGATCCATAGTTACGCAACTATGTTAATTCTTGTTATAGATTACGATGGTGATTCCACTTTCACCTTCAAATACCTCTGACAAACACGTCTGGATAAAGAAGGCAACGGGTCTTAGTATATCAGAGTTCATTATACAAAAAATATATATGTATATTATTTTGTCTAATGATATATATTTTCATTCTTAAAAAAATGCATATACAGTTCCACTATCATTCCACAAACGCGTGTTAAATTGAAATGCATACGGGAAAGAATATAGAATATAGAGGAAGTCAACAAGCGATTTTATCCTATTATATCAGTCTAGCTCTGCACTAAGGCTTTTAACCAGACATTTCATTGATACCGGTTTTTTAATAAAACATCCTATACTTCTTGCTCTTGGATATACTTCCCTTAGAGCTTGTATATTTACTTCTGCTGCAGAAATAAAACATACTCTAATATTGACATCGAACTCTAATATCTTCTCAGCTAATTCGAATCCATTCATATGTGGCATGTTGATATCAGTCAGCAGTAAATCATAAAAATTTGCTTTGAATTCTGATAACGCTAATACAGGATTATTGTATGTGTGTACTTCAAATCTACTTTTATTATAATAGTAACCATCTAACCCCACTTTGAAAGTTAATGTAGTGTCAGGATCATCATCTACAATAAGAATTCTTTTTAGAAATGGGTCTTTTTCTCTTTGTCTTTCTAGAACAATATTGTTATTATTTGCCGTAGGATATCGTCATCTTACCCACCATTATATCATGATATACAATCATCTCATTCTCAATAGCTATTAGTGAGTGTTTCTATTAAACTTATAATTACCTCTAACTATCGAATAAGTATGAAATCACTACAGTAAAAGTTATTGAGCACACAGTTGGCTAAGATGAACTATCTTCTGATAGCTTAAATCAGATCTTTTGATGCCATTATCGTATTTACTATGATAAGTTGGCAACTCGAATAACAAAGAGCTATATTATCAATCATCTTTGCGATTCTTTAATAGAAATGTTGCTCCCCGACCTTCATTTGCGCTCCATGTTAGTCAATCTGACATTATTTTTTGTATCTTCTTTGTTTCCTTAAATTTGCCTTGTATCTTGGTCCTATTCTTAACCTAGATCCACAGCAAGGACAGAATACTCCATCCCATTGAATAAACAAGTCACGTGTTTGACAACGTTTGTGTCCAGTCGCATAACGACCAGAAGCTTTATGATGTATACATATTCCCTTACATACCATTTACTGCTTATACATCATGTTGAACGTTATATCAACCTGCAAAAAGACATGAAAAAGCTATGTTAATCGCACCCCATATTTCCACCACAAGCACAAAAGTTGAATTCATCTATACGTGAACCACAAAAAGGACATGGCCAACACTGTTATAATCAACTTCATCTGCATCCTTACCAAATATCTTCAAGTGCTCATTGATTTCAAGTGGTATTTCTTGTTTCATCCTAATCACCGACACCTATCTTGCGTGCATATGGAACATCAAAAAATATAAGTATATTGTTACTTTTTTGAATCTCGTAGAAGAATACGCCTTTCATTCTTCCTTTTACATAACTCATGTATCAAAAATACTTGCACAAAAATCTGGAGAAAAACATTCCATAGTTAGCATGATTGATTTGTGAATACTTCATGTTATCTATGGAATTATAGTATACGTATCTTGTTGACAGAACCTGAATTAATGCTTTGAGTATTGATATGAAAAATTATTCAAAACTCATAGTTATTGAGGCTGGTATAATTCTATAAACTCCAATCATTGGTAAGATTAGAATCACTAACGCAGAGAAAATTCCAACGACTTGAAAGAGTAAGAGGAATTTAATTTAATCTTCTAGGCTTTAATCTATAATACCTGATAAATGAAATTTGACTCCAGAACAATGTTATCCAAAGGGTAATAAGCGCGAATATGTATAGTATACATATCTGTGTACGAAAAGATACGAAGAAGGTTTAGGCCTACTAAATATCCTTAGTAGTTCACAGATAACCTCGTAGGGTATGTGAGAGGAACTTTACTTTTGAATAAAGAGTGAAGGGATCTTGCCGAGCCTACAGGGATTACTATCGTATATCCCTTTCTCCTTCCCTCGTGGCAGCTAACTTACCAATTCTGTAGACATTAGGATATGTAATACCTTTACTTAGAGATCTGGGCTTTAAGGTATAGAAAATTAGATAGTAGTAATGTGCTACAACAAAACATCACAGAAGAGGATGAGGAAGTTGAAAATGTATTATGAGAGAAGATCAAAATACCGGATCTAGATCTAAGTAAAT
>JBKPMK010000343.1:0-3946 GCA_046732115.1 Thermoproteota archaeon | reverse complement strand
GAGTATGGATATCTGTCAATTACCCCCCATAATTCTTTGACTTTTCCATCTTCCTTCTTCATGAAAAAACTATCATATTTTAGTGCATCTTTAAAACTTTGTTTAATAAAGTCAACTAAACAAGCGTTGTTGATAAACTGTAAATATGAAGGAAGATCACCTACTTTTTTTATTATATCATCTGCATCAATAACTTGTTTTGGGTTTTCAATCATTTTTGTTATTCTTACCTCGTCCTAATTCTCACTTTAAGAATAATTAATTAATGATGGTGTAAACAATAAATCTCAAAGTTGTCAAATCTTCATTTCACATTAAATTGTTGAAATACCACATGTTTCACCTGATGGTTTAGGTCTGACAAGGCATTGCAAAAAAGGCAAAGGTGAAGCTATCATGACAATTGCAAAATACGAACAAGCAATAACCGAACAGTCGCAGCGCATCATTGAATGTGATGAAATACTAAAGCCATTCCTTGAGGAAATCGAGGATTTGGACAACCAGTTACAGCAGGATGACTACGAGAAGCAATGGAACAGAACAGGAGGAGGGGTTTCATAAAAAATGGCAAATGAAGGAAAGGACGACTATCAACCAGACCCAAAGAAGATAGAAACTATTCGAAGAACTTGGCAGGCGGCTGGAACGTCAGGGACGAAAAAGGCGCTGAATCAATATCCAGCATGATACCATCTGTTTTTTTTCTATATTTGTTATTTCTCTTAATTCTCCATCGTTTACTTATATGGTAATGTAGATGCAACTTGTGCTAATGCAGATGTTACTTGATTTAGGGTTCTCTGGAAGAATTGTTATCTTTTAGATATCATATTATATAGTTAGTAAATAATTCCATAGTTGGCATGATTACCTTGTAAACACAAGGATTTCTGTTACCTATGGAATGTGTTGGCTTTGGTTCGCTTGCTTTCGATTATTAAGTGATATCAATATATCAATTGTCTAATGGTTTTTTAGATGATGTTATTCTATATTAGGATCAATATTTCATATTCAACACCTTTATTATTCAGTCTGGAACGAGATACATATGGATGGGAGATCCACATTCCATACTCCATATCACGTGTTGACAATAACATTTCTCATGTTTAGTATTATTGCGGCCGGCATATTTGTTTGTACAGTAGTATTAAACCAAAATCATATTGCAATAGCACAACAACAACAACCTAATGGCACTTCTTTTCAGATGGATAATATGACATTTTCCCATCATACCGCTTCTGTTAATGGTATTCAAATGCACTATGTTATAGGAGGTCATGGTGATCCTGTAGTTTTATTACATGGATGGCCAGAAACGTGGTATGAATGGCGCCATGTTATGCCAACTTTGGCTAAAAATTATACCGTTATTGCACCTGATCTAAGAGGGCTTGGAGATTCTTCAAAACCACTAACTGGTTATGATGGTAAGACTACTGCAGAAGACATACATCAACTGGTATCTCAACTAGGTTTTAAAGACATATTCCTAGTTGGGCATGATTTTGGTGTACAAGTAGCATATTCGTATGCTGCTGCTCATCCAAATGAGGTTAGACGTTTGGTCATCCTTGATATTCCTGTACCTGGTATAGGCAGAGGGGAGAATATTACAGGCTTATGGTGGGTTCAATTTCATAATGTCCGTGATGTTCCGGAAATGCTAGTTGAGGGACACGAAAGGGAATATCTTAGTTGGTTCTATAGACACACCTGTAATCCTACTGCAATAACAAAAGAAGATATAGACGAATATGTTAGTCATTATTCTGCTCCGGGTGGAATGCGAGCTGGATTTGAATACTATAGGGCTCTTTTGGATGATGTAAAACAAAATAAAGAATATTCTAGCGTTAAACTTCCAATGCCTGTTTTAGCTCTGGGTGGTAAGTGTAGTTTTGGCACTGCGGCATTAGATTCAATGCGTTTGCTTGCTACAAATGTGAGTGGTGGCATAGTTCCTGATTCTGGACACTGGATTGCTGAAGAACGTCCTAGATTTCTTACAGAACAGTTATTTGCATTCTTTGGTGGTAACTCTACTAATACTGTAAGTTAACTTTGCAATGTATTATCAATATTTTGTTCGTAGTTTCTTAATTTTTGATATAATTGATCACCATACATTTTTGGCATCGTGATATCTACTATGACCAAATCATAGTAATTTGGTTTGAATGCAGACAATGCTACTTGAGGATCTTCGAATGCATCAACTTCAAATCCATCATCGCGTAAATCTATTGCAAATATATTCTACAATGCAGATCTACAATCAAAATTCTTCGTCTTTCTTTACTCAATTTCCTCTGGCATCTGTTACAGGTACTCAAGTTTCTTTCTTACAGTTTCTGGAATATTTCTAAAAAGGATTAAGACATTGACTATAAGGGGATAGAATATACGTATTAGGCGGGGGACCACAGCCAGGTTTGAGTGTATCTAATGCAAATGAAATATTTCATGCCATTGGATAATTGAATGTTAATTTTTAAGATGGGATCGTTTCAAAATAATAAGCAGTGAGTCGGCGAAGCTCCCACGCGACAGTATACGTCATGAGATACTTTTTCCAATGGTATGTCGTAAGACTGATTCTAAACATGGAAAACGAAATGGATATCTTGTTTTGATAATGCGCTTAGGAATAACACGTGTGCCTGAAAGTATCGCAGCATTAGCCAATTCCTCTCCTAATGCTAATTTTATTATGGATTCTGGGATAGCAAATTTAGTAGGTCGTGACAGAACCTTTCCTAAAGTCGTTGTGAAATCCGCATTTGTTATGGGGTTGGGTGATACTGCATTTACGGGACCAGAAATAGATTTATCCGCTATGGTATACAGAATCAGTCCAAGTAAATCATCTAGTCCGATCCAACTCATATATTGGTTACCATTTCTAATTCTTCCACCCAAGCCTGCTTTGAAGATGGGAAGGATTTTTGACAGCATTCCACCGGAGGATGACAAAACTATGCCTAACCTCAAATTAACTACTCGGATACCAGATTCTTTAGCTATTTGAGTAGATTCTTCCCAATTCCTGCAAACATCTGATAAAAAACCAGTAGAACACCTACTTTCCTCTGTTAACGTCTCATCTCCTCTATCCCCATAATACCCTGTTGCAGATGCAGACACAAGTACTTTGGGTGGCTTATCAAGTGAAGCTAGCAGCTTACACAGAGACTCGGTAGTATTTACCCGGCTATCAAAAATCCTTTTTTTCTTTTTCTTTGTCCACCTTCCAAATATGTTCTCTCCGGCAAGGTTGACTACAGCATCCATCTTGTTGTCATTATCGTTTAAAGATGATAGGTCTGTGTAAGGCGAAGAGGTGTTCCATTGAATAGACTTGACATTTTTTAGATCTAGTTTATCATCGTAAGTAGGACGATGTCTTATGAATCGTATTACTCTATGACCTCCAGTAGTAACAAATGGTATTAACGAAGAACCAAGAAACCCGCTAGAACCAGTAATTCCAATAGTCAATGGCTCGCCATTACCTCTTATTTTATTTGCAGTAGCATGAACCCGGAGATCACCCCTAGTGAGGCGGTGTCTGTAGCCAAACATTTGGGTAAGTTTTTTGTCAATTAAAGGGGAGGCAATTCTTTCACTTAGTATACCACCTGGCAAAGAGTATTCTATATGATCGTCTAACATGCAAGAAGACAATTCAAATGAATTGAACAAATGAGTATGTGTCCAAGATGAAAAAAGTCCTTTAATTTGGCTGTCTCTAAACTGTTTCCCTTCTACATAATGAGAATGCTTTACCAGCCATGTTGTATGGATGGGACCTGCAATCTTCATCTTTATCTTGACTGTACCGTTACTTTGGATGTTTCCTTTTCGTTCAACTACCTTAAATTGCTGCCATGGAGGATTAAGCCGTTCAAATGCACCTTCTCTTATATGCCATGCA
>JBKPMK010000342.1:0-4865 GCA_046732115.1 Thermoproteota archaeon | reverse complement strand
TGCATCCGTGGCGTTACCTTTAATTCCATAGCTACCGTCTTCAGTACTGATAATTACCTTGTGTTTGGTTTTGTCTAGTAGATCATGTGCTTTTTTTTCAAAAAATACTTCTTGCTTTGACCTAGCACCAATAATTATGGTTGTATCAGCCTTTGCTTCATTTAGCATCGTGGCTAGCCTTAATAAAGGGACTAAGCCTGTTCCTCCGCCAATTAAAAGTGCTTTTTTTGTATCCTTGCCAATTTTGAATTGATTGCCATAGGGACCACGAACACCAATTACATCGCCCACTCTTTTATCAAACAATGCAGATGAACCAAATCCGAGCTTTCGTATTGTAATAGCAGCGTGCTCTTTTCTATCACAAACCATGACACTCATAGGAAGTTCTTCTATTCCAGGAATCCATACCATCAGAAACTGTCCCGGTCTGGCATTAGAGCTAATTTTATCTTTAAAAACAAAGGTCTTAACTGTAGGAGTCTCATAGATGATCTGCTCTATAACAACCGTTCTTAGACTATTAATATTTGCGAGCAAGTCCAATGATCTCCATTGCATTTTTCAATCCTTTTCTTTCAACATACTGTCTAATACCTTTGACAATATTGCTAAACGTGGTCAATCCTGCATATCCAATAACACTACCCAATTGCACTGCTGATGCCCCTGCAAGCATAAATTCTACTGCATCCTCCCAGCTGAAAATTCCGCCGCATCCAATTACAGGAATTGCAATCTTCTTGGAAATCTCATAGACGCATCTGATTGCCACTGGTCTTATGGATTTTCCCGACAGCCCTCCTATTCTGTTACTCAGAACTGGCATTTGAGTCTCTATGTCAATAGCCATGGCACGAATTGTATTGATCGCTGTAATTGCATCAGCTCCTGCATCTTTTGCAGCTTGTGCAACATTAACCACGTTTGCATTACCGATGCCTACTTTGATAATGACTGGCTTGCGCGTATTGACTCTAACGGTTTTGACAATTCTGCTTACCATTTCTGGATCATCTCCAACTTCCATACCCATTTTGGCTACATGGGGGCATGACAGATTAATTTCATAACCAGAAATATTCAGGTCATCAAATTTTTTAATCATCGGAGGAAATTCTTTATGCGACGAACCAACGAGGCTGACTATAAGTGGCACATATTCGTTATGTTTGATTTCCTCAGAAAAGGCCTCAGAACCTGGATTTGCTAGTCCTACTGCATTTATATAGCTATACTTGTCCAAAGAGATAACGCTTGGATTTCTATAACCCTCGATTGGTTCAATGCTGATAGATTTACTCACTATCGCCCCTGCGCCCAAACCATATATCCTGTTAAAAATTTCCTGCGAAATTCCTAAAAAACCTGATGCAAGCATAGTAGGATTCCGAAGTTTCAAACCTGCAAACTTTGTAGAAAGCAAATCACTATGTGTTCTATAGTCTTTTTTAAGATTCGGCGTATTTATTCTATCCTCTATATTGTTCACTTTAAATAATTGTCTTTGTGTTATAATACATTAATTAATTTATACTAATAATTGTATAAAATTTTTAGAACAGCCAAAGGCAGAGTATCTCATGTTTAATGTGAAATGAAGGTCTCAAAGCTACGATGATCTTCTTTCGTTCTCTATTATTTCCTTGAAGATCAATTGCGATTCAAGATTAGTGTTTGTATTCGGGGACTATTATTGGCGCTAGGAGATAAACCAGTACCTTTTTTTTATCTTTTAGAAATGAAATGTAAATGAATAATTTGCTTTTAATATTGTTAGTTACGAGAGCAGTTAAAATCTCAGATTCAATAAAAAGGTCATGCATATAGAAAGCTATGCAGTTGACTTAAAAAGCAAAGGAATTTTCTTCTCTATTTAAGATCAAATAGTATAATATCTATTTTGTTTTAGTAACTAATATCTGCAATGTTACTTACTATCTACTCAGAGTATGTCGGAGTATGAGTCAGGTACGTTTAGATGCACATATTGTGGAAGAGAATTCCTCACTAAAGTGGATGCTGAAAAGCATTACCAAAAAATCCATTCTGATGAGATAACTCAGGCAATGGAATAATAGAATCAACCTGGGAGAATTAGTATTTAATGTACCATATCCAAGGTTTAGCCTGTGTAATCTGATTTTAGTAATGTCCAATGAATACAAGTCACCTAAAAACCACTAATATTGTAATTGGACACTCGGTTGGATCAGCTGATGATGCATATATCTGTATCTAGCATGATAATTCAAGTCAATAGTTTATTGATATACAGCAGGAAAGCAATAATAACCTCGAGTTAATCTTAATTGGGTTATCTAAATTGGGAATCTGCTAATGCCAAAGCGTAAAGTAAAAGAAGACAAGCCAAGGAAAAAATTAGGAAAGAAGCAAATTTTAGTACCTCCAATTGCAGCTGGTGCTGCTACACTTATTGGTTTGCTTATAATGCATTTTATTCCTCCACCACATGTACTTGGGGTATGTCTAAAGCCAGACAGCATAGATTCGTTTAATATCTATCCCAGAGTTCAAATATTTGTAGACAAGCATGTGAAGCTATTACCTGATGACGTCGGAAAAAATCCAAAAAATGGTGTAGAATGTGTGCGTGTAATCCATACTGATAAGATTGGCAATGTAATTCATATCCAATACGTCAGACCAATTCGATTAACTATGGGGGATTTCATGAAGATATATTCATATGACAATAAGACAATAACGGTAATAGATAATTCAACTGGAAGCCCTAAAAAAGAAGTTCTCATATTGGATAATTACAATATCCAGTATTCTTACTTTTCCGAAAAAGGAGAGTTTACAAAAGTACAAGATCTGTTAAGGATACCTCCTTTTACCAATAATATGGTTGCAAGATTAGAATTGATCTCAAAATAGATATATCTCTGATGGTTGGCCCAATGACAATAATTACAACTTTCATAACACCATATATGGTAAAGATTGGATGGAAAATTGCAGATGCTCTCGATATTTCCGATAATAACCGTAATAGTAACCGTAACAATAACAACAAGAAAACCTGGCGATCGTTTGGATTATCTAATCTTTTTCAGAAGAAAGCGGTCATCATAATATAAATTGTTTCGGCAATATTTTACCTTTTATAATTATATGTAGCATCGGCAAATCCTAGCCACATGCCATGATGATCAAATACCTGCTTGCTTAGTTCTCTGATACAGTATCATCTACTGTCTCTTCTTTTCCTCTCTCACGTTTATGTCCATACAATTCTTCTACACATACAGCAAAACCTACATGTGAGCAATCATCTAATTTGCAATGCCTGCAATATGGAACACCTTCATTTATTTGAACATCAACTTCACAGTGCAAATCTGTATCATATAATATTGTATGCTTATCGTTAACAAACTTCAACAAAATTATAGGATTATCAGAAGCTATAGATTTCTTGTTATCTGAGTTCATCCAATGCATAAATGCAAATGTTCCCTCGCCTAGACTTTCGCATTTATTATGAATTGCTCGTTTACTGTTATTGTCATTATTATAACGTCCACTGCTAATACCAGGTGGACGACGATGTTGATGAGCCAAATGCTACCGACAATAGCTTAAGTATAAAATATAACTTGCTATTCAACGGCAGAGACAAATACAATGATACCGCATTTAATGATTATTAATTCACATGTGCTATCACGCGCGGCAAGAAAGAAAAAAACGGTTAAGAGTGTACTATACACAGAAAATTATTATTACCCAACTACTTCAGATATCCAATTCTATTATCTATTTAGTATATGTTCTTAGAAAAAATAGAGTATTGACTTTATGTATCATTATCTCTGTGACCAGCAGCAAGTCCATATTTCTTAATGTAGTTCAATAGTGCATCATGTTTTTCTATTTTGAAATACCGTTTCATGTTTTCTAAAGTTTGATCATCATAAATTGGCGGTTGCTTTTTTTTCATTTGCATAACCTACATATTATTTATAACGTAATTGTACTTAAGATTTTAGCCTATGTTATCGGGTATGTATAAATGCAGAAAATGTGAAGTTGTATCTAGTTTGTAAAACATGCTTGTCCCATGATCGGTTATCCATAAATTTCCTGAATCCTCATTTGGGATGAAATTCCTAGTTAGGATATTAGCATATAGGGCTGAAATGTGCGAGTGACCTACTTGGAGAGATTAATAGTCGGATATGAACAATATTGCAATCGGTCTATTCCTTTTTTGCTGAAGGAGGAGGGGTTTATCAATTCTTTGGGCTAAGGCGGTTTTCCCAAAATCGTTACAAAAAGAATACGTGCAGATAATCCAATTGTGATTGCCTCCTGCTATTGGGCAATTATATTTGTGTAATCTATCTATCTAATTATCCAGTTGATGTATTGTGCAATATTATTATTGTTGTTGTTCTACCAAGCTGCGAACAAAGACCCTGTCAGGATGTTTTGATACATGTTGGAATGTTTTTATAGTATTGCCGCTCATCTTCGAAAGTTCTTTTGCACTCTCTTTTGCAGTTTGAACAGAAGTATTGAATGCTTCTATATTTGCAGATATTGCATTGTCGGCTAGATTACTAACTGCATTTGAGTAATCTTCAGCTATTTGTCTCGGAGATATCATCCAATTCGACCAGAGCTGAAATGAGTTGACAATATTCTCCTTTTGGGATTCTATATAAGAATCAGCAACTTCTCTAATTGCTTGAATTGTATTTCCTTGATAATCAGAAATAACATCTATATAACGTGGAATTTCTCTTCTTGCTTCGTTAGTTGTTTTCTTTATGTCATCTTTAGATTCATCTAATGCTTTGGTTATTACTTGTTCCTGCTCACGTTGAAGCTGT
>JBKPMK010000341.1:0-7641 GCA_046732115.1 Thermoproteota archaeon | reverse complement strand
GCAGAAATATCCTGTATGATGATCCGAATCTTTGAATTCTTCCATTTCCATATATCTAGCTGTTGCTTTGGCTAACTTCTTTAGTTTTGTTGCTTCTTGTGGTATATTTTGAGTAGAGTCTTTTGACATATTTATTCGACCACATAGTATGTTATAGAGATTGTTATCTCAAATGCAGCTGGCGAGTTCAAAAAAACTTGGTTTGTGGTTATAGTAGTAGCCGCTATTTTCCCGGTTTCCCCTTCTTGTTCTTCTTCTAGCCGATCTTCATCTTCATCATAGTCAGGTTCTCTTGATTCTTTATCATCCTCATTACTACTATCCTTTGATTCTGCATTGTCTTTGGATTTCTGGGATACAAACCTGATAGCATCATCAACTACTGTAGCATTAGTAAGCAAATCCAGCTTCATTGAATAACACTCTTTAGCTAATGACAATGCCTGTATCTTTTCTCTTTTATCTTCTGTGTTATGTGCTGTATTCCATGCTTCTTTTGTTATTGCATTTAGTCCAACAAGACATTTCTCATACTCTTCTGGTAATCTTCATGGTAATCTTCATAATCTACCTCGTGGAAAAGAAGGGTTATTCAATATACACGCATAGTATACTTTGTGAAAGTTAGCTTTATGTTTTTCATAGGATGCTTATTTTTTCTAAATGTACTATTGATATACGAACAACAAATTGAATGTGAGATTTAAAGTCATTGCATGCATGCTAGGGGAATAGCGCTACGTGTATAATAGTGCTCTAAGCTATAGAGAAGTATGGGGATTTATGACAATTATAATTGTAAAAGAATTGCCTTAGTGATGATTGCTATTTCAACTGCCGTACTGTTTGCAGCTATACCAATAACTGGCTTCTCAATTTTGGTATTTGCATATCAGCAACAGCAAGAGCAACAACAGTTGCAGCCGCTACAAAAGTTCATTGCACAGCAATCAGCATCATCGACAGATCCAATAATGAATCAATCTTCATCTACGGCTAGTTCATTGCCTGACGTCTTTACACGAGTAGAAAACTCCGTGGTACAAATTACAAGTTCAAGGACCAACCCTAATGAGATCATTATTATAAATGGCGTTCCTGCAACTGGAAGAAGTACTGCATTAGGTTCTGGATTTGTATACGATAATCAGGGTCACATCGTTACTAATTATCATGTTGTAACTGGTGTAAAGAAAGCTGATGTCACCTTTACAGATGGAAACACATATTCTGCAAACGTTGTGGGAAAAGATGCTTACTCAGATCTGACCATACTGCAAATCACCGGTAACTTTTCAGAAGAGAAAGTCATACCACTTCCTCTTGCAAATTCTTCTGCTGTTAGACCTGGAGAACAAGTAATAGCTATTGGTAACCCATTTGGTCTTAGTGGGACTATAACAACAGGTATAGTAAGTGCGAAGGGAAGGTTATTGCCAAATCCTGATACTGGATTTCCTATATCAAATACGATTCAAACAGATGCAGCAATAAATCCTGGCAATTCTGGTGGTCCTTTGCTTAATACCAAAGGACAGGTTATAGGAATGAATTCAGCAATATTTTCTAGTACAGGATCTTACTCTGGTGTAGGATTTGCAATTCCATCAAATACAATTGCTAAAGAAGTACCCATCATTATAAAAAACGGAACTTATATTCATCCTTGGATTGGGATTTCTGGTGGGAAAATAAGTCCAGAATTGGCAAGGAGTGCTGGACTCCCTGCAAATTATAAAGGAGTAATAGTAGGCACTATCCAACCAGGCAGTCCGGCTGACAAAGCTGGTCTTAAAGGATTAGCTCAGGACGATAGTGGTGCAACTAAGATAGGTGATATCATAACTGCTGTAGATGGACATGCTACAAGACAAATCGACGATATAATAAATTATATCGAATCACAAAAGAGTGTGGGAGATAATATCAAGCTTACAGTAAACAGAAACGGACAGATAATGGGCCTAACAGCGACTTTACAGGCTAGGCCTAATAGTATTTCACAAACACAACAGCAACAGCAGCAACAACCCGGATTAGGTCCTATACCTGAATTGCCACAGGTTCCTGGATTTCCACGTCTTCCTCCATTGCTACCACCATTACTCCCCTGAGGTCTCTTTATTTTGCAGCTTTTTGTATTGACACGTGATGATGATGTGTTGACACATGATGATGAATACGGCTAGAAGAAAAACAAGAGAAGGAAACTAGTGAGATGACAATAAATCAAGTTTTTTAAATCAAGGGATTCCCAGATTACAAACAGCAGAACAAAATGAAACTTGCTGTAAAACCATTTTTCACTTCAAATACTCTGCGCTACCTTTGCAGTCAAAGAATCAATGGCAATTGGTTTTTGAACTACGTCTACAACCAATCATTATCTTTCAGCTCTGTGGCTAGGTCATGATCTAGCTGTTATGCAGTTATCATAATTATTTTTACATCATTTAGTTCCTCTATCTTATGAGCCACATGATAACCAGTGGTATCTCCTAATCTGTAATCCAAAAGGATTAAGTCAATCTTTCTTCCTGAATGTTTTGCATCAAGGTATTTTTTTATACACTCTTCGCCTGTCTTTGCAGTCAATACTTTATAATTTGCTTGCAGGCTGATTGCAGCCGCACTTATACAGATGGTCTATCTATGATAGGAGATGGCTCATGAAATGTGTCTATAGTCTTTTGTCTGTACTTGAACTATTTCTTTCCTGTATTACTGACTGAATGTATTCCTTCATGTCGTCCTCGCTAACTTCATGGGAGTAACCACCCGTCTGTTGTTCCAATTCTTTCTGTTCGCTTTGGACAATTCCTCTTACTACTCTCTCGATTTGCTGCTCCCTCTGAGCCGATCCGATATTATATACCAAATCTGCAGAAGATTTTCTAATAGATTTTCTCAACAAACTGTCTTGCGCTACTGATAATGCTGAAATATATAATCCAATGCTAAACAGATAAGAGGATAAAAACACTAGCGAGTGGGCAGCAACCCCATATGTTTGCTGTAGAGCAGAAGTCGAAAGTGAAATACCAACCACCATGAAACCTAATGCAGAAATGGTGAGATAATCTTTCACTTTTAAAGACATCATGTTTTTTGCGACTATGAAAAATGCTAAACCAAAAAGAATATTTCCTGCTATATTACCAACTCTGAATAGAAGCCTAAAGAAATATCGATATGGTTCTACTACTCCAGTCATCGATTCACCTGAAGTAAAGCCAGGGATTTTTCCGACCAGATAAAGTATTACGGGGAGAGAAAGGACGATCCAAAATGAGATTGGCAGCTTCGCTATTTTATGGTAAAAGGCACGCAAAAGTGTGATAGAAGCTATCCATCTAAATACAAATCCCACTGGAAGTACTATGGAATTTAGATAATTATAAATTGCCAAATTTGAATTTGGTAAAAGATAGAGTGTGGTACTTTGTGGATTAACTACCTTATATTCAATTTCAGCATTATACTTCTTAGATGGTTTGTACAAAAAAGATGATTTGCCAATTGTTCCAGCTGGTGACTTTTCATGTACCACATTTATCATTAATAATTTAGTACCTGCATCTTCCGCAATTGACATGGCAAGTGTTACTGTTGCAATACCGTATAACAGGACAGTCAAGTTCTTATTACTACTTAACTTGTACCATGAGAAGAATTTGAATGAGATTATTCCCAAGATTACACAAGCAGCTATAGAACTGACTGCAAAAACTAAAGGTGATAGAAATCCAGTTGTATTACTGAAAAGTATGAATAATAATATTACAAATAAGGAAAACTGAATTATCATTACAGTCCAGTGCATAGAATTTATAAAACTGGATTTGGCCCTAATCTCCTTACTTACTTTTTTTGTATAACCTAAAAGGACCCAGGATCCAATGCCATAACCAATAATTACAGTCAGGATAAACAGTAGGAGCTCTGTGTGGTTAGTATATGGCAAAATTTGACGCGTCATTAACAAATCAACAATTACAATGAAAGTGACAACTAATCCTACTATGACAGGTATTTTTTTATCCATTGTACTATAAGAAAGCCTTCCGACTAAGTTCACAAACTTTCGTCTTACCAGCCTATATGCATAAATAGTAACTAAAATACTTTTAATTTAAATAGTAAAATAAAAGTAAGAAATGGAAATGCAGGATCAGCGTTTGAGACAGTCAAATTGAAGTACAAAAATACTATCAATTTATCAGCCAATTCAACTAGATAATCGCTTCTGGGGAGTAGTTTTAATCAAATCAGTCATATGACATATAAGTATTAGAAGAGAAGCTGGACGCATATTCTTAAATAATAAGTCTAATTCTACTTTTGCTTATAGATCTGGTTCTATGGGTCTAGTAAATCGTTACCTCACAAATTACCACCCGATGCTGACGAAATCCTGTATATCTTTCCTTCACCACGAGATTTTTCATCAAATGTCAATATATACAAAAGACCATCTGGCCCAGTCTTGATATCAGTTATACCTCGAAAACCTGTTGCAAGAGTTACTGCTGCTACTTCAGCTTTATTATCAGCTACCTTATCTAATAGACCAGAAGAAGACGATGATCCCACATTATCATTATCAAACCTTAATCCTGTTCTGTTTTCATTAACCTCAAAGAAGTATAGATTACCTTTCGTTATATCGCCAACAAATATATTATTTTTGTATTTGTCTCCAAGCTTTAATGAGTTTAGAAAAGCTATGTCAGTTACCCCTATTGAATCAAACCAACTAAAAACAGGATCTGCATATTTGGAACCTGGAAAATTGAAGAGTTGGGATTCAGTAACGCTACTATTTCGTGACATAGGTCCCATGACCTTCTTCCATCCACTATTAAAGCCAGGATTGACAACATTAATTTCGTCATAATCTTTATCTCCATTTTCCGTATCCCATAATCTTCCCGTAACTGGATCAAATGCTAGTCCAAAACTATTTCTTATACCATAGGCAAAATCTCTGCTCATAGCTGAGCTGTTGCCAATTTTTTCGGATAAAAAAGGATTATTGTTGGCCGGATAGCCATTATCTGGATTTACTCTTAGTATTACAGATGTATCATCCGGCTCTGGCCCATTTACAAAATTCTGAAGTTTTCCCTGTCTGTTAAGGTCTCCTATGACTGCATATAGGTAATGATCAGGACCAATTGCCAATTTTCCACCAGGATGGTTTAGACCCTTTGCAGGAAGATCTAAAATAAGTTTGGGATTTATAAGAGTCTCTCCATTCCATTGATATTTGTATACTCTATTTCTTACTGGCTGGTCACCTTTAGCTGCTTCTGAAAGATAAAGGAAAACTTCTGCAGTATTATTGTTGCCGTTTGCCTTGGTTGCTATTCCCAAAAGACCACGACAGCATATTCGAGTTGAGTTATCGATATCTACCTTTAATACAGGTTGGTCTTTTAATACGCCATTTGAAACTAGACGTACTTCTCCATTATTTTTTTGTAAAACTAAAATATCCTTGCTGTTGAGAAATGCCATGCTAGTTGGGTAGGATAATCCTTGTACTAGCAACTCTGCTCTTAAGTTAGGATCAGTAAAAATTGGTCCTGTAGAACTTACTGCTGCTTTAACATTGGTGGCATAGACATCATGAGCAAAAAGATATCTGCTGTAAATGCTGTAATTTGATAAAAGAAACAAGATCACAATCACTAATGCTATTAATGGTATAGTAGAAAGACAATACATAGTGTTAATTTCGTTCTTATAACACTTCAATATTTGTTCTTTTTGAACTTCCATTTAATTAACAGGGTAAATCATAAAAGCTCTCATTATATTGTAAGACATTGCCTATCCTATTCATTATTAAATAATTAATACAAAAATCTTTAATGCAATCCACTGTCTTCATAAAACGCTATTTTGAGTTCAGCTAAAATTGCATGGTTATAGACGATGATAGATGGTAATACAAGGTAATGCCTGATTATGGAGGGATATCAAGACGATGGAAATGGTAACCTAATGATAATCTGATGGTAATATAAGATAGGGAATGGTAACAATGGCTTGTTTTTATTTTATACTCATTTTTATAAAGACTTAGAGTTCTACAAGACGACGAAGCATTAAAGTTCTATCAATCTTTGCTCATGATCTATGAAACTCATCCTATACTTTCTAATGAAAAGGCTTCAGAGGTAAGAGAAAACGGTCGAGAAATAATAAGACAGACCTGCAAATATCTCGAAATCTGGAAAGATACAACAATCCCATTAGATGATTATATCGAATTAAGGAAGACCAAGTATGCTGGGAAGCTCCAATCCATTGAGAATTCAATAAAGAACTATAAGAACAGTAAATTGTCCAGTGAGGCTAGCGAAGTTAAAAGGATATTTAGTGAAATTGAAAGCCAGGAACTGCAGGAGGCCATCAGATAAAGCAAAAGGATCATTGTTGGCCATCAAAATACTGATGGTAACCGAAATATACGCGGAAAAAGTCATCTCGAATGAGCAGAATGATGAGAAAATATATTATCTCTGTGCTACAATAATTGTTACAGGGAATGAAAAATGGATTACATTGTCTTTATAGTAGCTTCCTACACCTAACGTATTCTTCTTAACATCCTCTTCAAACAATTGGCGAATCTTATTTACGTCTTCTGCTTTCGGAAATGATGCCTGCAATATTTCTTCTAATTCTACGTCTAGTTTATAGAATCCAACTTTCTTGGTGAACAACCCTGCCTTGTCAATCATTTCATGTAATTCCTCAAATGTCAAAGCTCTTACGTGTGACGGATCACGAAGCTTTTCCATATAGTTATAAGCATTAATTTTATCTGCTTCGGGTGTAACATCTACTACAACAACCCTTCCGCCAGGAAGACACACGCGCTTCATTTCATTTAATATCAATGCTGGATCAATCATGTGATGGAAGCTATACCTTGTAACAACTAAAGAAAATGACGTATCATCATATGGTAAATGGGTTACATCTCCGATATTCCATGTTATATTGTTCAGCCCTTTTTGTTGTTGCAATATCTTAGCCTGTTCAATCATTGCTGGTGTAAGATCAATTCCTGCTACATGCGATGTAGCTTTAGCGAGTTCGCAGGCTAATAATCCGGGGCCGCAAGCAACATCTAAAACTGTATCCTTATCACCAGCATCACTTAGCGCAAACAATAGTTTGAATGCTTCCTGATGTGAATGAGCAGCTAAATTAGCAAATGGAATTGCTTGCTTTGTAAATTGATCTATGATTAGATCATTATGACGGGATGAAAAGGACAGCGATGAATCTTCCATTATGAATTTACTTTTGTATCTTAAAATAGACATTTAATCTTCTCTGTGCAAACTCCATACTACATAACTTCTTAAATTTCACCTGCTATTTATAGCTGTTACAATGGAATTAACGCACAAATGCAAATGTAGAAACGCCATTAATTATGCTGCAGGAATATCATTAAAGATAGAAGCCTAACCTCCAAATTTATGTTATTTGTTATTTCTTACATACAAATATTTGCTGTTTTCGTCATACCCAAGATCTGACATTGTAATAACTCTAATACCATTATCGTGGAGATATTTCATTTCTTTATCAAACAAAGCTGCGTCCATAGCATCTCTT
>JBKPMK010000340.1:0-7186 GCA_046732115.1 Thermoproteota archaeon | reverse complement strand
GTTGGAACTAGCCCCCTTGAATACCTTATCGTAGCATGTTTCTACATTTGTAAGCGTGAGAGTACCACTCCTGTTAGCTCCTCTTATTATACAGTTAAAGTAATGCGATAATGCATGAGCAGAAGCAATAGTACCAATTTGAAACAAAAGGGACAATGACATCACAATAGCAAATATACCAGCTATTGTCAAGGTGGTAGCAGATGTTGTTGTTGCTTTTTTATTATGCTTTGACTGAAGTTGATGTTTCCTGTTGTATTGCATAGATTCTAACCACTCCCTTTAAGATTATCAGCACCAATACCATTACTGCTACTGCTACTGCTACTTGCAGCTATAATGTCATGGTAGCATTTAATTACTTCATCTTTTGTAGCCTAAAGTATGAATCTTGTACATTGACATTTTGTTTCACAGCTTTTTTAATACAGCTAAAGAATTTTGGTATGTTATCATCTAGGTTTGTATTGCCAGTATTTATTGGAAGGAGTGGTCAGCTATGGCTAATGCCAAGTTAGCAAAACCTGTTTGGAATAAAATAGATGTAATGGACAGAACAGTTGCAACAGGAACTATTATTGTCCTAAGCATATAATTCGTGTTTTGATTATTATTGTTTTATGGATATTGAATAAAAGTATACATTAATTACAAGTTGGTTTATTATCAGAGTTATAATATACTAATATTTTCGATAGCTATTAGCTTAACTCTTTCGTCATATTGTAGTTCTTTAATTAGCCATAATATTTTACAATGGCTAGTGTGCAGTGCCTGTATATGCAAAGTTGATATAGTATAGGCATTGACATAAAGCGATTCATTAAGGACACACATGCAGCGGGTTACAGCTCTGTTCTGTATCCATCACCCCGCTGCTTCTTCTAAATCATTAGATTTTATACTTCAGGACCACTATGGTGCATGCAATATGATATTACTACTGTTTTTATTTTGAGTTTTTTGTCTCGGTTGTTCTTGTTGTTTTATTCTTAACTTTGCCTTATCTTTGAATAATCTAGGCCCTATCCTTAATCTGCATCCACAACAAGGACACCACAGTCCATCCCATTTTATAAATATCTCACATATTTGACAGCGTTTCTGTCCAGTAGCATAACGACCAGAACGATATGGTTTGTGTGCCTTGTGACGTATACATATACCTTTACAAATCATATAACACTACTACAACTTCCTTATTGATTCAAAATATGGCATGATAGTTGTGGATTATTAATATTAGATAACCAAGTTAAGCCAGATTTTTAGTATATTAATGCATATTTGATATCTATTATATACCCCATTCGTTCTCCATAAGTTAAGTATATTTAGCTTTCCTCCTAAGCTGAGTAACTCCACCCAGAGCAGCCAATATAGTATTGCAGCACCACTATACGCAAATACATTACAATAGTAATTGAAATAAGGATTTTGCTAATTATGCCAGTAGAATTTATCTTATAAGAATAGTTAGCTCAATAGACTAAGTCATGGCTTTAACAGCTAGAATGCATGAGATTAAGAGGAAAGAACAATAGTATACATTATAATCTGAATAAGTTTTTAGGCCAATTCATACAGGAAATTTCTTATCTCTTAGCATAATGCATTCGGTTCCTATGTCTATCAAAGCAAATAGGAAAATAGGAAAAATGTCAATCACTAATATTTTCGTGCAATTATATGTCTTTCGCCACTCTCAGATGCCTTTTCAAATTCAATTTTGAAATTGTATAAACCAAGAAATTCCTGTATAGGCTTGTATAAGATGTTTCCAGCTGAAAGATTATGAATTTCTATCAACAGTGTAATGTTACTTGATTTTGAAAGTATATCTTTGGCTCCTTTTAACACTTCATATTCCGCACCTTCAACATCAATTTTTATCCAGTTTACTTCTTCTGGTTTTATCTTACTAGACAGCAAAAGCCAGTCAAGTGTATTTGCTTTGACCTCTACAAATTTTTCATCATCTCGTGCTCTATCGGGCATTATAGTATTATATTTTGTATAAGATGGTGATTCTTCTCCTGAGCTTGGCAAATACAGCTTTATCTTTTTTTCTTCAGAGTATGCAGCATAGTTCAATGCCAAGACATTAGATAATTTATTGAGCTGAATATTTCGATTCAATATATCAAAATTCCTGGAATCTGCTTCAATAGCAACTAACTTTCCACCTGAGCCAACACGTTTTGAAGCAATGATTGTGTATGGGCCAATATGTGCACCAACATCTACAACTATGTCTCCTTCTTTAGGAGTAAAATGATAATTGAGAATGTCATCTTCGTGAAAAGTCATGGTTTTGAAATCATCTTTATTTTTCCTGCAATAGAATTCAAAGCCATGCTTTGGCATTTTGAATTTTAATAATTCAGGACTTTTTTTCTCTCCCCTTTTCCAAAAGCTATATGATTCATACCAAACTGCTCCAAAATCCAATCCTCTTTTTAGAATTAGTCTTTTGCTTCTTGTCTTGCCTAAAGCTAATCGTAGAAAGCTGATTAAAGCTAAATAATAAAGCTTAATAAAAAGTAGCAAAAGTTTATCTGATAAATTAATTCCTTCTGAGTGCCTTAACCATGAAACATACTTTGTCAACAGCAACAAATAGGAATTTTGCATTAGGAGACTACATCATATAGAATACTTATTTATTTATGAATATCAATCTACATGCAACCAGTTTGACCTCAACTAATACTTTGTTCATCATTATATAGTCCATAGCATTTGTTATTACATCATTTAGATTGAATAACTCCTTGTGTTTTATGAGCATTTGTATTTTGTGCTTTGGTAGAGCTAGGCTTATCTTTGGTCAAAGATGTTTGTGGAGCAGTACCATATTCAGTTTGTTTTTTCGCTGCAATTGCAGTTTCAATGTTACCACAAAACGAAGTTAACTACAATGGGCTCAGATAATGTTATACATTAATAGTTGAACTATACTTTTTACCATAATCTTGTCTTCTTCAGACAACATCCTAAGCCATTTTGGGAGTTCAAGGGTTCAGGGAAAATTGTATTTGACGATAGTTTGTCAGCAGATGTGAATTTCATTAGTTAGTTTCACGGAAATTGTAGTATTAGTCGATTGCAAGGCAACAATACCATAGTTAAATCAGATATTGTTAGAACTATTGAGAAATAACAGTAGGAGCTATTATAACGTATCCATGAGACATATAAGTACCGAGACAGCTACAATGACTATGGTCAAAGAATGAGCTATAGAACACAATGGGCACATACAAAGCAAGGTAGAGTAGATAGAAGATTTGAAAGAAAAATGTAGCAGAGTAGCATTAACAGGTAATTCTGATTGTTGCTGCATGCCTAGCGAGTGTGTTGCGATGACAGCAGCAATAATAATAGAAGCAGTCACTCTGTATTAGAGTCAACCAAGCTTATCTAGCTGCAATAGTCAACTAATCTTGCCTCAGTTTTGAGCACATAGTTTATCTGCTACTTTACTTATTATGGCCTTTTGAAGAACATGATTTCTAACAATTATAATCAAGACATTTCGATAAATAAATAAACAACAATAAATAAACAACTTTTGTCAATTGCAAATCTACATTTATGCATATTAGCAAGTTTTAATTAAGGTAATGTTAGCTAAGTCAACATGCAAGGAGTACAAAAAATAAAATGTGCCAACTGTGGTACTATGTTTATGTCTGAAACTCCCACTAACACATGCCCTGCATGTTCGGAATTAGGTCATGGTCAAGGAAGTCACGAGGGAGTTGGTGGTTGCGGATGTGGCCACAGCCACTAAATTTTTTACATGCATGGTAATTACGAAGCGATATATGATATAGAAGCAAATACCGAGAAATCTTAAATTTTTTAAATATTTAAGTAACATCTATATTTGCTGCTATTCTTTTCTATATACAAACAAGCATAGGGTTACAGCTCTGCTCTGTTCCGTCATCCGGTTTAATTGATGGAAAAGTAACCGAAGAAGAGAAGCAGCGCATACGAAATTACCTATTAAAATTAATGAAACGCAATTCCCCGCCATTCATAAATGGTAATGGGAATGGGAAGGGGAAGGGGGATAATAACAAATCATATCAAGCTGACACTAAAGTCAATACAGAAAGAGCGGAATAATTTATTGAAGAGTAGAATATCTAGTACGTTTAGGTCCATTGTGCATAGTAACTAACAATGACGTAGACGGTACGAGACTATATGCTGGTTGTTCTTCAATAGGGATTATATATTGTCATCATTTTCTATTATTATTAACTTTAGATAACCAAGTTAAGCCAGATTTTTAAATTATTCAACCCATCTATTTCCAGATATCTGTCGCATATTGTTCTAGGATTGCAGACTCATCTATGCTCTAGAAAATTGAGTTTACTGACAAGCAATCATATCAATAAGGTATAGTACCAGCTTTAGGTTCATCTGCAAGGAAATTCTAATGCTTTTTGTTTTCTATTACAATCCTAAGAGTATATATCAACATACAGAATCACGCCTAGTTATTCTGTATAAGAACTTCTTATAAGCAAAATTACAATATTACCTTTGATAAAAACAATTGGCAAGCATGCAGAAAAAAAGTTTGGATTCTTCGCCAGATGAAACACGAACATTTGAAAAAGGAAAGATTGAACTTGCAAAACTTGGTGATGTGGCTATCGGAAGAGCAATTCTGGAACCAGGATGGAGTTGGGAAAAGTGTGTAAAGCCGCTAGTCAACACAAATAGCTGCCATGCGCCACATACACAATATATGATATCAGGCAGGCATGGTAATGTGAACAATCAGCAGCAGAGAATCTATTGTGAAATGTCTCCTAATGATGGAGAACAAATTGCTGAAAATAGATATTCTATCAATAGCTGGGCTCATAAGCATATTGACGAGGGATGCTCTGCTAATAGCTCCGATAATGGTAACAGTGGTACCTGCGATAGGTTTCGCTTTGAGTATAACAACGCTCAGATGTTTCAAAAATTCGTTTCAGCTGTTAACAGCCAGTATAGTTATATTTTTTGTTTGTTGTTCATTATTAGTCCTTCGATTATTTATTTATTTATTATTTATTTATTTATTTTATACAGATGCGCTAAAACAAAAACGTCTGAAAATACTCATTAACATTCGCAACCCCTGATGTTGTCGATGAAGCGCACGCCAAGGGATGAATGGATTGAGAAACCATAAGGTACTCCATATTAGGAACAATCAAATAAGTAAATAAAATAAAAAATATGATTTTTATGGTAGTTATTAATTCAAAGCAAGAGGCAGTAGATACAGTCAAGAGATGGCTCGAAGAAGAGGAATATGAGGTATGTTTAGTTCCCGAAGAAAGCACAGATTACAATTTCATGATAGTAAAGGGGTATATGGTCTTGAATGTAGGATTTCATAAGAGATCTAGCGACAGCCTAATAGTGGGTGGAAAAATAAGATTCAATCCGGAAGAGCAGTCTATTATAAAATCTATCACAACCAATCTTGAATTGCTTTACGATATTGACATAATATGTGCACAGCTAAACTTGGAACTTGTAACAACTCCAGTAAAAGAAAATGGAAAATATTCTTTAGAAGATATACGACTATTCAAGACATTGTATTTTGATGGACTAACAAAACAAAGTTTTATTGATTCGCTGATAGGAATATTCCATTGTTTCAGGCTAATTGTGGCCAAATTTGATATCATAGCACGAATAGGGACTGCTCCAGCATGACTCCAGCCCTTTACACGTCGACCTCATAGTAGTTACTGTATTTTCTCGAAAATGCTATTTATTTATTTATTATCAGCCTTTGCCATATAGTCAGAAACTATTTTATCTAAAACATTATACTGTGCATCGCCTGTTCTTCCTTTTATATACAGTTGCGTAATTTCTTTTTCCACGATATGTCAATGATATATCTAGTTGTCAGAAATTATTTATCTTTGTAAAGACTACAAGAAAAATATCATGCTCATAATTGAAGATTCGTACTCTAACTGAAATGAGATATAACTATCACTTATGCTAGTTGAGATATCAAAGGTGTATTGTGCTGTTTTTGAATTGCATAAACTCCTCCTATTCTTTAGATGACCAAATTAAAAGAAGGAGAATCCTAACTGGAAGAATTTTAGTTATTCGCTACCTTCGAATGATTTCCCCCTAATACATTCCAAACACCAAAACTGTGATTCTGAACCAATGCCACCACTAATGGTAATAGTTTTATTTACTTGTACAAAGAATTCTGGTCTTTCTTTACCGCATTTATTACATTTTTCGTTATACAATGCACCCATACTATCTATTTTTATTTATCCAATCACTGATATAAAATAAATAATAAAATAAACAAAATATTGAACTAATATTGTAACATAAAGTAGGTGAGTTGGTCAGGCAATGTCAGACCATCTAACCCCCAGTCCTCATAGTCACATAGGCCGGCGCTGCTTGTTTTATTTGTCGACATGACAGACAGATTTTTTCTATTGGACTAGCAAAACATACAAAAGTCACTAAGCTAAACCTCCCACTTAGAAAAAACAAGAGAGGTAAGTACTTGTTCGACGATTCAGAAATCAACGAGGACCTTATGAGATAATAATAAAAATAAAAATAAAGTAATTAGGGGAGGGAAAAATTATGTCAAAAACCCTCCCTAATTCCGGTCCGTTACTGTGGCCTAGACTGGCGCGGCTTGGTTATTCTGTACAGGTGAGTCAAGCTAATTTTCTATAGTGCTAAGCATAATTAATTATTCATTATTTCATTATACGTGTCAGGCCGTGTCAATCTCATAGTCTCAAGCTACATAGGATATTTGTAATGACCGTATTGTGCATCATTTAACGCCTTGTTAACTAGACGGATTGCATCAAACTCTAACTGCCTTTTAACAGCACACCTATTTAACCACTCTATAATAGTATCATAGCTTTTCTGGTAGCTATATTTTTTGACGTTGATTAGATACTTTACTAGTATCAATTTTATGGTTAGCTGTCGATAATCGCTTATTCCAGAAATTTTACTGCGGTTCAAAATGTTTGATGGCATGTACAGTCATGTCCTGAACAGCAAAAGATTTGCATACCTTCAACAGAAATCTAGGTGTTATGAATGAATTCAAAGACAAGCATCCAGATGATTTTAAGGTAGAAGTACTGTC